>JBJERB010000069.1:0-8871 GCA_051882055.1 Oscillospiraceae bacterium | reverse complement strand
CTTTTCATTTCCTCCGAATAACCGCCGTTCTCATCCTGTGTATAAAGCTGGGGTTCAACCTGCAAAAACGGATTTCCGCCTTTTCTGCCCTCCACAAGTACAAGCCACGGAGCGGTATGGGGATTTTTTGACACCATTCTTACACGCTTAGGTTCGATTCCTGAATTTCTCATAGCAACCATTATATCGCACAATCTCTGAGGTCGGTTGCAGATACAAAGCCGTCCGCCGAATTTCAGATTCTTTGCCGCCGATCTGCACACGTCATCAAAAGTACACATCATTTCATGCCTTGCAATAGACACAGCTTTCAGGTCGTTTTTCGCACCGGTGTTGTCAATTTTATACGGTGGATTACAGGTTATAAGGTCAAGCTCCCTCTCTGATTTCCATTCCTTTAAATCCCCTAAAATCGGTGTAATATTATCAATTTGCGAACGATCTAAGGATATTTTCAGAATCTCATGAGCTTTTTCCTGGATTTCCAGTGCATAAATATGATTTGGCTGAAAATTCTTTTCCATGAGCAAAGCCACAATTCCGCTTCCTGTGCAGAAATCGCAAACATTATCCTTATGTCGGGGTTTAGCAAAATCCGCAAGCAAAAAAGCGTCGGTACCGAAACGGTGTTCCGTTGATATGCATATTTCTATGTTATCACCTAATCTTTCAAAGGTGAAATCAGTGTAAGTCATGTTTTTATCCATTTCTCATATCCTTTGTCATAAGCCATGCGTCCTCAACAGGTGATTTATAATAATTTTCCCTCTTTCCCACTTTCACAAAGCCCAGCTTTTCATACAGCCTTTGTGCAGGAACATTGCTTTCTCTCACCTCAAGATATACACACTCCGTCTCAGGATATTGTTCAAAAGCATATTCCAGAAGCTTCTTTGCAATTCCTTTTCTGCGATATTTCTCTGTCACTGCAATATTATTAACTGTCAGTTCTCCCGAAACATACTGCACATTTACAAATCCCACCGGGACATTGCCCTCAAAGGCACCTATAATCTCAGCAAAGGGATTTGAAATCTGATATTCAAAGCTCTCCTTGCTCCATGGGTCAGAAAAGCAGGCGTTTTCAATGTCACAAATGCTGTCACAATCAGCTAAAACAGCTTTGCGTATCTCTATGTCAGAGCTATTCATTTTCTTTGTCCTCAACAAGCAATGCGTAAAGCTCACCTTTTGAAAACCCAGTCGCTTTTGCAATTTCCTTGCAGGCGTCAGCTCCCCGCATTCCTTTATTTACAAGGCTTTTCACCTGTTCGTAAGCCTGTTCGATCGTTTCTGCCTGAGCAACGTTTTCAGCTTTTGCACCCTCGATTACAAGAACAAATTCGCCCTTTGGCTTATTTGCAGAATAAAATTCAACTGCCTGTGAAAGCGTTGTTCTGAAAACTTCTTCATGAATTTTCGTAAGCTCCCTGCAAAGGGAAATTCTTCTGTCTCCGAAATATTCAAGCATATCCTTTAATGTATAAAGCAGTTTATGAGGTGCCTCATAAAAAATCATAGTGGACGTACAGTTTTTCACCTGTGCAAGATGAGCGAACCTCTGCTTTTTTGTGACGGACAAAAATCCCTCAAAAGCAAATCTTGAGGTGTCAAGTCCGCTAATTGCCAGTGCCGAAACCACTGCCGACGGACCGGGGACTACATTTATCTCAATACCTTTTTCTGCACACAGCCTAACCAGATCTTCCCCGGGATCGGATATACAGGGCATTCCCGCATCGGTTACGATCGCCGCATTTTCTCCCGACATAATTCTGTCCGCCACCAAAGCTCCTGCGGTTTTCGCATTATGTTCGTGATAGCTTATCATAGGCGTTTTTATATCAAAATAGTTAAGCAGCTTCGCCGTAACTCTGGTATCTTCGGCACAAATAAAATCCACTGATTTCAGTGTTTCCACTGCTCTGTAGGTCATGTCGCCGAGATTACCGATAGGCGTACCCACCAGATAAAGTTTTCCCATAATTACAATCCTTTCCCTTGTTTAAAGTAGAAGTTTACGTCCTCTCCGGTATTTCTTCCGCCATTCGTTCAAGGTCTGCATACTCATTCAGAAGTCCGCAGTTTCCTCGGATTTTTGCCGAATTGGGCAATCCTTTTACATACCATGCCACATTTTTCCGCATCTCTTTCATGCCCTGTTTTTCTCCTTTGTACTTACAAAGCATTCTGCCGTGTTTAAGCATCACATTCATTTTCTCTTCCGAAGAAACTTCCGGCAAAAGCTCCCCGGTTTCAAGATAATGAGCTACTTCACGGAAAATCCACGGTCTGCCGTAAGAGCCTCTTCCTATCATTACAAGGTCACAGCCTGTATGTTCATACATTGCCTTACAATCCTGAGGCGTTTTAACGTCTCCGTTACCGATAACCGGAATCGACACGGCATTTTTGACCTGTTTGATAATATCCCAATCGGCGTTACCCGAATACATCTGATTTCTTGTTCTCCCATGTACTGCCACAGCGGAAACACCCGCCTGTTCAAGCAATTTAGCGAATTCCACGGCGTTAATGCTATCCCCGTCCCAGCCTGCACGAAATTTAACGGTTACGGGGCATTGTGCGTTACGAACTGTTTCTCTTGCGATTTCAAAAGCAGTTTTCGGAGTTTTCATCAAAGCCGAACCGCTTCCGTTGCCCACGATTTTAGGAACTGGACAACCCATATTGATATCGATAATATCCGGATTAAATTCATTCAGCATATAGGTGGCTTTACCCATATAAAAAGGCTCCTCGCCGAAAATCTGAAGTGCCATAGGACGCTCTTCATTTTCAATTTCACACAGTCTTGCGGTCTTTTTATCCCCGAAGCAAAGCCCCTTTGAGGAAATCATCTCGCTGACCAGATAACTTGCTCCAAACTCCTTGCAAAGGAGTCTGTAAGCTTTATCCGCCACCGAAGCCATAGGTGCCAGAGCGGCTGTTTGTTCTATTTCAACCTTCCCGATTTTGATTATATTCATTCTAAAGTCCTTTTTCACATAATATTTCATGATAATTATAGCACAAAACAGTTTAAAAGGCAAATGGATTATTAAATTTGCACAAGCAATCACGCACAAATTTGTGAAAGATTTTTCTAAATTTTTGTATACAAAATACAAAAAATATGCTATAATAGTCTTAGCGCAGACGGCGCAATACACGATATCAGTTCGAAAACATTCCAAATTTATGACCCCGCTATGGAAAGATTCCAAGTAAATCTATGCTATAATAGTCTTATACTAATAGTAGCTGTATGAAATTTGTAAAATATAGTTATTAATAAACTCACTGTGAAAAGGAGGACTGTTTATGAAGAACATTATTACTATCAGCCGTGAATTCGGCAGCGGAGGACGTGAGATCGGAAAAAGACTTGCTGACGATCTGGGAATTCCTTTTTACGATAAGGAGCTTTTGGAAATTGCCTCTAAGGAAAGCGGTATTTGTCAGGAGTTTTTTGAATCCAACGACGAAAGCTATACGAGCAGTTTTCTCTTTTCACTTGTTATGGGCAATTATCCCGTAACGGCAGACGGAAGAATTAATCCCGAAATGCCCCTTAATCATCGGCTTTTTCTCGCCCAGTTTGACACTATAAAGAAAATCGCAGAGGACGGCCCCTGCGTTATTGTCGGCCGGTGTGCCGATTATATCCTCAGAGAAAACAAAAATGTTATTAATTTCTTTGTAATGGGCAATATGTCAGAAAAGAAAAAGCGAATTCTGGAGAGATATGACATAGAGAAAAACAAAGTCGAGGATTTTATCAGAAAAACAGACAAACGCAGATCTCATTATTATAATTATTATACCGATATGAAGTGGGGCGAAGCAAAGAATTACGATCTTTGTATCAACTCTTCAAAAACGGGGATCGACGGTGCTGTAAAGCTCATGAAATCCTATATTGAAATAAAGGAAACACCGCAAAATTAGCGGCTGTTACCTTAAAAAAGCTATAACTTAAATGTATTTTTCATTTTCATTATCTTCCTTTATCATAAAAGCTGCCTTTTATGGGCAGCTTTTATAGTGATATATCATATGCATAAACCATGTTTTTCACCATTTATTGAGAAAGGAATGTTTAATATGTACATTGCAAACGAAAAAAGATACGATAAAATGGTCTATAACCGATGCGGGAAAAGCGGTCTGAAACTGCCTGCTGTTTCTCTTGGACTCTGGCAGAATTTCGGATATCGCGACAGCTTTGACAACATGGAAAAAATGTGCCGCACTGCGTTTGATTTGGGTATTACCCATTTTGACATTGCCAACAACTACGGTCATCCCTTCAACGGCTCAGCGGAAGAAAACTTCGGAAAGATTCTGGACAGAGGACTAAGACCATACCGTGACGAGCTATGCATTTCCACAAAAGCCGGTTACGATATGTGGCCGGGTCCTTACGGCGACAAAAACGGTTCAAGGAAATATCTTCTCTCATCTCTCGATCAATCGCTGAAACGAATGAAGCTTGATTATGTGGATATATTTTATCACCACGTCCGTGACCCCCAAACTCCCATGGAGGAAACAGCTCTGGCTCTTGATCAGGCAGTAAGACAGGGAAAAGCTCTGTACGTGGGTATTTCCAATTACAACAAAGAGGATACCGCTGAAATGCTTAAAATCTTCAGAGAACTTAAAACTCCTTTTGTGATAAATCAGCCGTCATATTCAATGCTTAACCGCTGGATTGAGTCGGACGGACTCCGTGATTTTGCTTATGACGAAGGATTCGGACTTGCTGTCTATTCACCCCTTTATCAGGGATTCCTTACCGATAAATATTTAAACGGAGTTCCAAAGGATTCACGGGTGGGTAAAGGAAATACATGGATAGGCAATGAGCTTGACGATTCAATGATTGCAAAGCTGAAAGCTCTTAATAACATTGCCCACAACAGAGGTCAAAAGCTTTCGCAGCTTGCCCTGTCATGGGTTCTGAGAGAGGGAAAGGTTACCACTGTGCTTATCGGTGCAAGCCGTCCTGAACAAATCGAAGAAAATGTTCAGGCGGTTTACAAAACTGATTTTACCGATGATGAGATTAACTCTATCGAACAGGAATTAAAGGGCTAATTCCAGGTTCTTGCCCCGATTATATGCAAAACTCTGACCCCGTCGTAAATATAGCTGCTCAAAGGACGCATATATGCATCAAATGTATGTGCGGCAACATAAATCCGCCCGTTTCTTACTTCGACTACCACAGGGGAATGATAGAACTCTCCCTGTGTATTGCCAAGCTGTATAATATCTCCCGGCTCTGCATAATCCAAATCGGTTTCCTCGGCATAGGGACCCACGCCTTTATTGTTAATCAAAAAATTATATAAATGCTGAACTCCCGTCCACGCAGGAGCCCGGTCTTCCGGTGAATTATAATACCAGCCAAAAGTTTTTATATAATTCATAACTCCGCAGCCTGCATAAATGCACTGTGAAGCAAAATTTGTACAATCGCCGCCGATATTCTCAAAATCGAGATATCGGCGATTTCTTTTTAATGCCCATTCTTTCGCATAATCCGTCGCCTTTTTCCGATCATATTCAAATTCTCTCATACAAAATCTCCTTTCAGGTTCAAAAAATATCCTGTTATTAATATATTCCGGATAGAATTTATTTGATAAAAATGCGAAAAAATTAAAGTCAATTCAACTAAAAAAAATAATCAAGAATAAATATTTATGCTAAAATTCCACATAAAATATTAAGATTTTATTGTTATCGCTGTTAATCGGTTGACAGCTTAATCAAATAAGAATATAATATCATATGGCTTGATAATCAGCACTTTTTTACTGAAAAACAAGCTGAAATCCCAAGGACAGGAGCTTTTTTCTTAAAAGAAGATGTGATTTTTATGACATACGACTACTTATTATTTCTTGCAATTATTTTATTCTCAACCAAACTTCTGGGACTCATCACAAAAAAAATAAAGCTTCCGCAGGTTGTCGGAGCTTTATGTGCAGGTCTGATTTTAGGACCGGCTTGTCTGGGAATAGTAAAGGAAACCAATTTCTTTTTAAGCCTTTCGGAGCTGGGCGTAATCATACTTATGTTTACCGCCGGGCTGGAAACAGACATTCAAGAGCTTAAAAAGACAGGCAAAGCGTCCTTCCTTATCGCTTTGCTGGGAGTAATTGTTCCTCTTATCGGCGGTTTTGTATTAGCAATGTTTTTCCATGTGGGGGCAAAAGATAATCTTCCCACATCATCTACTTTACAGTACATTTTTATCGGTATCGTTCTTACTGCCACCTCCGTTTCAATTTCCGTTGAAACCCTTAAAGAGCTTGGCAAGCTGAACACAAAAGCAGGTAACGCAATACTCGGAGCGGCACTTATTGACGATATTCTGGGAATAATCGCCCTTACTATTGTTACTTCCCTTGCCGGAACGGGAGTAAGCATTATTACGGTTCTTCTGAAAATACTGGGATTCTTTGTTTTTGCCATCGTTGCAACCCTTGTTTATCATTTTCTGTTTATAAAATGGCGAAAAAGGGACAAGCGTGATTTAAGACGTCATGTTGTTATATCCTTTGTTTTCTGCCTTATAATGGCATATACTGCCGAGGAATTTTTCGGAGTAGCCGATATAACCGGTGCTTTTGTGGCAGGTCTTGCAATATCCAACAGCAAGAGCGTTAAATATATCTCAAACAGATTTGAAACTTTATCTTATATGCTTTTATCCCCTGTATTTTTTGCAAGCATAGGACTTAAAATGACGAAAATAGAAATGTCGGCAAAGCTGATTATATTTACAGTACTTTTGCTGATAATTGCGGTTATTACGAAAATTATCGGCTGCGGAGCAGGAGCTAAAATCTGCGGATACACAAACAAAGAGTCATTACAGATTGCAACGGGCATGATTTCAAGAGGTGAAGTTGCACTCATCGTAGCAACCAAGGGTCAGGCTGTAGGCTTAATGGGCAGCGAAGTATTTACCCCGATAGTAATAATGGTTGTTGCAACGACTATAATCACTCCTGTGCTTTTGAAATTTGTATTTAAAAACAGCGTACAGGAAAGCATAGCCGAATCTGAAATTCCATTCTCGGAAAACATTCAGAAAAGAGACGATTACGAGCAACAGCTTCAGCAGTTATCCTTATCAGACGATAATGACAGTAAAGATAAATAGCTGAAAAGTCTGATAATAATTAAATAGTATGAAAAACGGGCGGTTTATGACCGCCCGTTTTATGTTTGTAAATTTTGTTATTCCTGAACCCAGACGCCGTGCTTATTACATCCGAAATAGAATTTCCCGCCGTTAATTCTGGGCATTCTGACTTCGCCACCCTGTTCGGGATACAGCCTTACAAGAATCATTCTGTCCCATGACACATACGCAACAAAATTAATATAATGCTCCTTTGTCATTTCATGAGCAAACGTCACATAATAATCGTCCTCTACGGTCTCAACATTAAGGCAATGCTTTTCATCCGACTTTTGAGGAGTCATTGCAGATAATTTCCTGCCGCAGCATGACACCTCCGCCTCGCCTGTAGACGTTATAATATTTCCGCAATCGGGACAAATATAAAATCTCATTCTTTTCATATTACCTCTGTCCTTTTCATTTTGATTTAATTCACCGAGAAGTATTTGTTCGGTACCCACGCCGAACAATTCAGATAAATCACGGAGCAGCGACACATCGGGACAACCCAATCCGCACTCCCACTTTGAAACGGTTTTATCGCTTAAATGCAGTTTATCTGCAAGCTGTTTCTGAGTCATTCTTTTCTCTTTTCGCAAACTGCAAATCAGTTTTCCTACTTTTTCACAATCCATGCCGTTCACCCCCCAAATATTAGTATAACCTCTCAGCAAGCATAAGTCAATCTACTAAAAGCAGAGGTCAAATATTGTTATGGAAATAATAAAGTATCTGCTTATCTACGTCAAAATAATATACAGAATAATCATCAAATTTTCCATAATAACTATCGCCGATGGGTTCACCCTCTTTTGTATCTATATAGTAATAATCGCCGACTTGTAATTGTCTGACGCTAAAGTCATAGCCTGCCTGCACTTCCTCATGATTGATTGCCCAGCCGCAAAAGTCATCAATGTAAGAAAAAATATTATTAATATCATCATATTCCACAGAATTCAGAAGGCTATTTTCCAGATCCTCATAATCAATATCATCATAATAATACTTGACATAATCGGTATAATCCTGAAATCCGTTTGAATAATACTCATCGGCATAATCATAATCAGGCAAAGATTCTACTACTTCATCTTCTAAACCACTTGAAAAGATAAAAACTATAAAAGCAAGAATGATAATCAAAAAATTCCTTAACAAACCTACAATAATCATAATCTAACACTCCTATTCGCAAAAACCTATTTGACAAATACATTCTACCACGCCTAATTTTGCTAATCAACATTTTTATCTTTATATTAAGGTAATCTTAAGATTTTTCCTATAATATCATTTTAATGCATAAGAAAACAACCAGTTCAGATTTTTATAGCATTTGAAATCTAATAGGTAAGAATGGCTTTGCAATGCTTTGGAATATTCCTCGGTAAAATCATAGTTGCTCCAATAATACGTTTCATTTTTATATAAAATACAACCAAAGACCTTATAAAAAATATGATTTGATTCATACCCCCGATTATAGGCACACTCTTCTCATCTTTGCTGCGATTTATATCACTGTCCTCGTTTACATCAGGAAAACAACTAATATATTTTTTTATTCACTAACAAACTCATATTTTAGACTAAACAGTTATTACTCTTGTCAAGAAAAAATATCCGATATCACAAATAGATATCGGATATTCTGGTGGGAG
>JBJERB010000068.1:0-8065 GCA_051882055.1 Oscillospiraceae bacterium | reverse complement strand
GTTATGGTAACTAAAGACGGCGTTGAAGTACTCAATTCATTCCCAAAAGATTTAATGATTATTGAATAACAGACAAACTTAAAACCCCGACACCTGAATTTAGGTATCGGGGTTAAATTTATCATTGGAAAGTCAACATATAACTCTTATCTTTCCTCACGGAAATAATTAATTCCGCATGATTCAGGTATAGATTTTTCTCTTGACTGTCTTATAGAAGTTATAATTAATACAAGAGCTGTTATAATAAACGGCAGCATATCAAAGAATGCATTTGGGATAGTAAAGCCCAGATTCTTTGGAACATAGTATTTTATAACACTGAATGCACCAAAAACAAATGAACCGAACAATGCTTTAAGCGGACTCCACAAAGCAAAAATAACTAACGCAACTGAAATCCAGCCCAATCCGTTTACGCTGTTTGCCATCCAAACACCGCCACAGATTATCATAGAACAATATGCTCCGCCAATGGCACAAATTCCGCCTCCGATAAGAACGTTAATATACTTATATTTAGTAACATTAATACCCGCTGCGTCAGCAACTGCCGGATTCTCTCCGATAGTTCTGAGATTAAGACCTTTTTTTGTTTTATTCAGATAAATAAACAGCACTATTGCAACAACAATTCCAAGATAGGTAAATATGCTTTGATTAAAAAGCATTTCACCCACGATCGGGATATCGCTAAGCACAGGAATTTTTATAGTTTTAAGGCTCTGCAAAATTCCTTCAGGAAGCTTGAGATTATTTGTAGCAGAATTAGTAAGCATGTATTCGCCTATAAAATTGGAAAGTCCCAAGCCAAAAATTGTAAGCGTAAGTCCTGTTACATTTTGATTAGCCATCATTGTTATTGTAAGGAAAGCATAAATCAGAGATGTCAGAACACCTGCACCGAATGCGGCAAGCAGTGCAAATAAAAGGCTGTTAGTTTTATAACCAACCATAAATCCTGCACAAGCACCCATTGCCATAATGCCTTCTACACCAAGGTTAAGATGTCCGGATTTTTCATTTAAAATTTCTCCCATCGTACCGAACAGCAGCGGAGTTCCTATAAATACTGCATGGGATAAAATAGTTGCTAATCTATCCATTTGCTTTGCCTCCCTTTCTGCCAAAAACAAATCTGTATCTGACGAAAAATTCACAGCCAAGTACAAAGAACAAAATTATTCCCTGCAACACGTCGGCAGAATAAGTTGAAAGACCAAATTCAGATCTTATAACTCCACTTCCCTTTTCAAGGACACTGAAAAGAAAAGATACAAGCAATATGCCAAAAGGATTCAAATTTGCCAGCCATGCAACTATAATAGCAGTAAATCCTACTCCTCCGGCAACAGATGTAGCAAGAGTAGCGTCTGAACCGGTAGCCTGTACCATACCGGCTATACCGCAGACAGCACCGCTCAAGAACATAGTTTTCAGAATTATCTTTTTAGGATTCATGCCGGCATATTTTGCTGTCTGATGACTCTCAGAGACGACAGATATCTCATATCCGCTTTTAGTAAATTTAAGATAAATAAAAATTAATACTACAAGTATCAGGCCAATTACCCAGCCAATTTGTATACCGCCTAATTTATCAAGCTGTGCATTAGCTGAAAATCTTGCTATTTTAGGGAATCCGGAAGATTCCGGATCTGCCCATGGACCATCTCTCAGCCAATATATCGCATATAAAGCAATATAGTTAAGCATCAACGTGAAAAGCGTTTCATTGGTATTGAATTTTGCCTTAAATATCGCAGGAATCAGACCATATAATCCACCGCCCACTATTGCAGCCAAAAACATTACCACAAACAAAACATAATGAGGCAGATTATCATGAAACAGTGCAAAATATGAAGCAAAAATAGCTCCAGCAATAATCTGTCCTTCTGCTCCGATATTCCAGAATTTAAGTTTAAACGCAAGGGTTACGCCCAATGATGAAATCAAAAGTGGAATCATAATTTTTACTGTTCCCTGAAAAGCCATCATAGGCTGAGAAGCACTTTTACTGATAAAAGCTCCTCTTATCATTGTTGCATAAACCGAAATAGGATTATGACCGAGGCAAAGTATAAACAAGCCTCCTGCCACAATAGCAAGGAAAACCGAAAAAATACGAAGGAACATTATCTGTTTACCTGTACGTTCAGCACGTTTAGTAATTCTTATTAATGGCTCTTTTACAGCCTTTGTTTTTGTATCAGCCATTTTTCATTACCTCCTCAAGTGTTGAACCGGTCATCATCATTCCGATTTGCTCTTTTGTAATACTTTTAGCGTCGGCAACTCCCGAAACCTTTCCGTGACATAAAACCAAAATTCTATCGCAAAGCTCAATGAGTACATCAAGGTCTTCACCGATATACAAAACTGCCACGTTTTTCTTTTTCTGTTCATTCAGCAAATGATAAATAGTATAAGACGAATTTATATCCAGACCCCTGACAGGATAAGCCGTTATCAAGAGATTAGGGTTAGATTCAATTTCACGTCCGATAAGTACCTTTTGCACATTTCCGCCCGACAAAAGCCTTACCGGAGTTTCAATAGAAGGGGTTTTTATTTCCAATTTATTGACTAAACTTTTGGAAAGCTCTTTGGCAGGCTTTCTGTCCACAAAAGGAGATTTACCGTTTTTATAGCTTTTTAATAGCATATTATCCGTCATACCCAATGATGCAACAAGACCCATTCCCAGTCTGTCTTCGGGGACAAAACTCATGCTTATTCCCATATCAATAATTTCTTTGGGAGATTTTCCGATAATATTTTCTTTATTATAAAGGACAGCACCTTTTTCAATTTCCTGCAAACCGGCAATTGTTTCACAGAGTTCCTTCTGACCGCTTCCTGCGATTCCGGCTATTCCAAGGATCTCCCCTTTATTGATTACAAAACTTACATCGTCCAAGCCAATAGAACCGTCCGCTTTTTTAACGGTCAGGTCAACCACATTTAAAATCGGAGTGACATTTTCAGGCTCCGGTCGCTCAATTGAAAGCTCCACAGCCTTTCCCACCATAAGCTCGGTTAATTCTTTTTCATTGGTTTCGGAGGTATTAACGGTAGCAATACTTTTTCCCTTTCTCAGAATAGTTACTCTATCACTGATAGACATAACTTCGTTAAGTTTATGGGTAATTATTATTATTGCATTTCCTTTATCCCGCATTTTCCTCAATATAGCAAAAAGCTTTTCAGTTTCCTGAGGCGTCAGAACGGCGGTAGGTTCATCAAGGATAAGAATTTTTGCTCCACGATAAAGCACTTTCATAATTTCAACTGTCTGCTTTTCACTTACAGACATATTATAAATTTTTTCCTCCGGGTTGACTTTCATGCCAAGGGTATCGCAGATCTCATTCAGTTCACGTTTTAACACGCTTTTCTTTTTGCGTTTACCTTTAGTGCCGGTAACAATGTTGTCCATTGCAGAAAAAACTTCGACCAGTTTAAAGTGCTGATGGATCATTCCTATTCCCAATTCGATGGAATCTGACGGATTATTTATTGAAACAGGTTCTCCCGATACATAAATATTTCCGTTGTCGGGATGATATATACCTGAAAGCATATTCATCAGAGTTGTTTTACCCGAACCGTTTTCGCCAAGCAAAGCTAATATCTCACCGTATTTAACTTCAAAATTAATATTATCATTAGCAACAACCGAGCCGAACTTTTTGGTTATCCCTTCACATCTGACGGCAATATTTGATTTGTTTTTTTCGGATTTGTCAGCCATGCCGATTCAAGTCCTTTCCATTTTAAATTATAAAGGCGACTTAATCTTATGAAATAAGTCGCCTATGAAATATTCTGACTAAGCTAAGAATTACTTAACTTCAACGTTCTTGAAGTACCAGTTAATTCCGCCTGTAATTGTTGCGTCGTCAAGTGTTTTGCCTTCTTCGCCAACTGTTTTGCCGTCGTTGGTTTCGATAACTCCGTCAAATACATTGAACGAACCGTCAACTATTGTAGCCTTAGCTTCGTCAACTGCTTTCTGCATCTCTTCAGTGCAAAGTTCTTCACTCAAAGGAGCAACGTCAAGAAGTCCTTCAGCCATTCCGCCGTAGTAATTTGAGCAATCCCATTTACCGTCGATAATCTGCTGTACCTGATATGTGTAATAAGCAGACCAGTTCCATACAACTGATGTCAAAGTAGCTTTAGGAGCGTCTTTGGACATATCTGAGTTGTATCCTACGCCCCAAACGCCTGCATTCTCTGCTTCAATCTGTGGGTTTGGTGTATCACAGTGCTGTGCAATAACATCGCAGCCTTCAGAAATAAGAGCTTTAGCAGCGTTTGTTTCTTCTGTTGGTGAATACCAGCTGTTTGTTACTTTTACATAAACCTTTGCGTCAGGGTTTACAGAATAAACACCCATAGCAAATGCGTCGATACCGCCTGTACACTCTGAATTTTCCTGACCCATAGCTGAAACATAACCGATAAGGTTAGACTTTGTCTTCATACCTGCAACAATACCCGAAAGATATCTTGCCTGATAAATTCTTCCGAAATAGTTGTTCATATTCTGGCCATTGTTCTTATAACCTGTTCCGTGGCAGAAATAAACATCCGGATATTCTTCAGCAAGCTTCTCCATTGTATCCATGAAGCCCCAGCTTGTACCGAAGATGATATTACAGCCTTCTTCAATACATTCTCTGATCGCTGTTTCAGTAGCTGTCGGATCGCCGTCATCAACATTGTTCTTTCTTACGATCTGATCGTCTTTAAGACCGATTGCTTCCTGCATACCAACAATACCCTGATCGTGTGCATAAGAATAGCCCGAACCGTCAGCAGGGTTACCTATATGGATAACGCCAACCTTAATTTTGTCCTTCTCAATTCCTGCACTTGCGGTTTTTGATTCACCCTCTGCAGATGAAGCTTCGTCAACAGCAGAAGTACAAGCTGTTGCAAACAACATCATTACAGCAAGAAGAATAGCCACAATACTTCTTTTCTTCATTTTTAACTCCTCCTAAAATTTTAATTAAGGGACATGCCCAATAATTATATTCATGCAGTATAACTGCAATCTTACCTGAATTTAAGCGAAGTGTCGCTCATAGAATCAATTATTGCCAAAGATTCAAGCTTAATACCCATTTCACGGATAAGTTTTCCACCGGGCTGAAAGCCTTTTTCAATAACTATTCCCGCACCGGCAACCTCGGCTCCTGACTTTTTTACAATATCTATAAGTCCCAATAATGCACATCCATTAGCAAGAAAATCGTCAATAATAAGAACCTTATCTCCCTCATTCAAAAACTTGGCAGACACCATAACATCATATGTAACACCTTTAGTAAACGACTTTACCTTTGCTGTATAAATCTCACCGTCAAGGTTTTTGCTCTGAGTCTTTTTAGCAAAAATAACAGGACAATTATTAAAATGCTGAGCTGCAATACAAGCTATACCTATTCCCGATGCCTCTATAGTTAAAATTTTGTTAACTCCGCAGCCTTCAAATCTTTTGGCAAATTCTTTTCCGATTTCATTAAAAAGCTGTATATCCATTTGGTGATTAAGAAAGCTGTCAACCTTCAGGACATTTCCTTCCTTGACAACTCCGTCTTTCAAAATTCTTTCTTCAATAAGATTCATAAAGAATTACCCCTTAAAAATAATATATACATTATACAACATTTTTTTCAAAATTACAATAGAAAAATACAAATAAAGTACAATTTTTTATTATAAAAAATAAAAAACATGTTTTTGTGCAGATAATCCAATTAAATCAGCAAATAATTTGCTTATGGTTGACTTTTATACAAATAAAGTGTATTATAATAAAAGACTTATATTGAAAGGAATATAGTTATTATGTCAAAAAAATATGATGTTGTAATAGTTGGTGCAGGAGCTGCCGGAGCTTTCATGGCTTACGAGCTTGTAAACATAGGCAAAGACATTAAAGTTTGCATAATTGACCAAGGCGGTCCTGTAAGCGAAAGAAAATGTCCTATCGACGGAGATAAAATTAAATCATGCATACACTGCAAGGTATGTTCCATAATGCACGGCTTTGGCGGTGCCGGAGGAATGTCAGACGGCAAATACAATATTACCAACAACTTTGGCGGAGATCTTTACACATACACAGGAAAAGACGCCGCTATCAAACTTATGGAATATGTTGACGAGATTAATTTAAAGATGGGCGGAGAAGGTGCCAAGCTTTATTCTACTGCCAATTCGGAAATCAAATCCGAAGCTCTTAAATATGACCTCCATTTGCTTGACGCTCAGGTCAGACATTTGGGTACTGACAGAAATCTTACAATACTTCAGAATATTTATGATTTTGTTAAAGATAAAATTGATTTCAAATTTTATGAGACAGTAAAAGACATAACAAAAGATGGAGAAACATTCAGCGTTATTACAGATAGAGACGTATATGAATGTGCTCAGACAGTTGTCACAGCCGGCAGAAGCGGTTCAAAATGGATCTCCGAGATATGCGATAAATTCGGCATAAAGCGTCAATCCAACCGTGTTGATATCGGTGTACGTGTTGAGATCCCGGCTGCTGTTTTTGAACATATTACAAGCAAAGTATATGAAAGCAAAATAGTTTACCGAACAAAAAAATACGGCGACCTTGTAAGAACATTCTGTATGAATCCATACGGTGAAGTAGTAAACGAAAACACAAACGGAATTGTTACGGTAAACGGGCACAGCTACTCTGACCCCAAACTTCACACTGAGAACACCAACTTTGCACTATTAGTATCAAATACATTTTCGGAGCCGTTTAAAGATTCCAATGCTTATGGTGAATCTATAGCAAGGCTATCGAATATGTTAGGCGGAGGGGTTTTGGTTCAGCGTTTCGGAGATTTGATATTAGGAAGGCGAACCAACGAACATCGTTTCAGCCAGACATTTATCAATCCTACTCTCAAAGCCACACCGGGCGATTTAAGCCTTGTTATCCCAAAGCGTCAGCTTGACGATATAATTGAAATGATATATGCTCTTGACAAAATTGCACCGGGTATGGCAAACGACGACACATTGCTATACGGTGTTGAAGTTAAATTCTACAATTCAAGAGTTGAGGTAGACGAAAACCTTGAAACCTCTGTTAAAGGAATGTATATTCTCGGAGACGGTTCAGGCGTTACACATTCACTTTCACAGGCTGCAGCTTCAGGAGTATATGCCGCAAGAACGATTTCGGGAAAATATTGATTTCATAAGATTTAACCGTTCTGTTTCTCATCTCAAACACAAAATAACAAAACCGCCGTATAATCGGTTGTTTTCAGTAAGTAAATTAAAACCACCAGTAAAACTGGTGGTTTTAATTTATGGAATACTGAAATTATTTGCTATATGCTTTTATTGCATCACTCATAAACTGTGCTGTACCGTCACCGTGGCGATCAATATTTTTCAGAAATCGCTCATCGGAAACATACATCTCGCCAAGCCCAACAAGAATTTCTTTGGTACAGGTGTAATAATTTTCTGTGATAAATTCCTGCCATTTTTTCACAAGTGCCTGTGCTTTTTGGCTGTCGGGAGCAAAGCCATTTCTTTTACAGTCTGCAAATTCTGCGATTCTTTCGTCCAAAGCGGAGTTTACCTGTTTCCACTTTTCCACCGAATAGTCCGCGGTCTTTTCGGCACTCTCCTTATAAGCGGCAGTATCGCCCCACTTTTCCTTTGCTTCTTTCGCATATTCCTCACGCTTTGCTTCAAATTCACTGTTATCAAACACATTCATATCTACAATTTCTCCTTTCATTGCACTGTCAAGAGCCAAAATTAGCCGTTCCAGCCGTTCCTTTTTCAACGTCAACAAATGTTTCTGCTCTTTCAGTGCATTTCGCTTATCATAGTCGGGAGAGGATAAAATCATCCGGATTTCTTTTAGAGGAAAATCAAGCTCACGGTAGAACAAAATCTCCTGCATTCGCGTAAGTGAATACTCGTCATAAAAGCGGTATCCGTTCTGTTCGTCAACAGAGGAGGGCTTCAGCAGTCCGATTTCGTCGTAAAAGTGCAGTGT
>JBJERB010000067.1:0-8140 GCA_051882055.1 Oscillospiraceae bacterium | reverse complement strand
TTTGCAACTTCAATACCATAGCTTTCGTCAACACCGCCGGGTACGATCTTACGCAAGAACTTAATACTGTCTCCGCTTTGCTTTACTGCAACAGAAAAGTTTCTGACGCCTTCAAGTTCATCTTCCAGACATATAAGTTCATGATAATGAGTTGCAAAAAGCGTCTTACAGCCCAAGGATTTAGATGTGCATATATATTCGGAAACTGCCCTTGCAATACTTATACCGTCAAAAGTGGAAGTACCTCTTCCCACTTCATCCAGTATAACAAGACTTTGCTTCGTCGCATGTTTAACAATATCTGCAACTTCGCTCATTTCAACCATGAAGGTCGACTGCCCTGCCGTCAGATCGTCGGAAGCACCTATTCGGGTAAAAATCTGATCTACAACTGATATTTTGGCATAATCAGCAGGAACGAAACTTCCTATCTGAGCCATAAGGGTAATCAAGGCAACCTGTCGCATATATGTGGATTTACCTGACATATTAGGACCTGTAATAACAGCCATACGATTACTTGAAAGGTCGAGATATGTATCGTTGGGAACAAACATTTCATCTTTTTGCATTATCTCAACAACAGGATGACGTCCGTTTTTGATGTCGATTATACCGTCGATTGCAATTTCCGGTTTTGAATAATTATTATTTATTGCCGTAGTGGCAAATGAACAAAGAACATCTATAGCGGCAACTGATGCTGCGGTATCCTGTACTAATCTAAGCTGAGTTGCGATAAAATCCCGAAGCTCGGTAAAAATATCTGTTTCAAGGCGAATAATCTTTTCGCTTGCACCGAGAATGGTATTTTCTGCGACTTTCAGTTCATCTGTAATAAATCTTTCACAGTTAGTAAGCGTCTGCTTTCTTATATAATTATCGGGAATAAGATCATAATTTGATTTGGTTACTTCAATATAGTAACCGAACACTCTGTTATATCCTATTTTCAGATTTTTTATTCCTGTTGCATTACGCTCACGCTGTTCGATATCTTCAATTATTCCTTTACCGCCGGAAATAATGTTTCTCAAATCATCAAGCTGTTCGTTAAAGCCGTCTTTAATTACTCCTCCGTCCTTAACATTAACAGGAGGTTCGTCAACAATGGCATTTTCAATCAGATTTGAAATAGCGTCCAGCGTTGAAATACTGCCGTTAAGTGATTTTATCAGCTTTGAATCAAAATTATTCAAAATTTCTTTTATTTTAGGTAATTTAAGAGCGGTTAAAGAAAGAGATTTCAGATCTCTCGGAGTTGCTGTTTTATACATTACCCTTGTCATAAGACGTTCAAGGTCATATACGCCGGATAAAATTTCAGAAAGCTCACCCATCTCAACAGGAGAATTAACCAACTGCTCCACTGCATTTAGCCTGTCAATTATTTTCGCAGGATTAGTCAGAGGCTGCTCCAGATATGATTTTAACATTCGTTTTCCCATAGAAGTTTTAGTATGGTCAAGAACCCAGAGCAATGAACCTTTCTTTTCTTTATTTCTCAGTGTTTCGGTTAATTCAAGATTACGCCTTGCCGTAAAACCGATAGTCATGATAGGGTCGCTGTCGTGCCTTATAATTTTAGAAAATCTTCCTATTAAAGCTTTCTGAGTTTCGTGAATGTATGCAAAAAGTCCGCATACAGCAAAAGCAGCCACTGAATTTTCATCTATTTCAAGAGATTTAAGACTGCTTACAGAAAATTGCTGTAAAACCTCATCAGTATGAATCAACGGTGAAAAGTCAGATTCATCAAGAAGTTGTACCGATGATTTAAGTTTTTCTCTTATAAATGAAGCAATTTCCTTTTTGGAAAGAAAAGCGTCGTTTATCAGAATTTCAACAGGTGAAAACCTTGAAAGCTCATTAATAGCATTTGTAGACATATCTTTTCCCGAAAATTCAAACAAATGTACCTCTCCGGTTGATATGTCGGCAAGACACAAAGCACTTTCCTTAGCCTGAACGTAAAAAGAACCAATATAATTATTTGACGTTTCGTCAAGCATACTGCTTTCTATCAGAGTACCGGGAGTTACAACTCTGATTACTTCTCTTGGAACTAAGCCTTTGCAAGTCGCAGGGTCGGCTGTCTGCTCACAGATTGCGACCATGTAACCTTTTTCAATAAGCTTTTTTATATAGATTTCACAAGCATGGTACGGAACCCCACACATAGGAGCCCGTTCATCAAGACCGCAGTCTTTGCCCGTAAGAGTAAGCTCAAGTTCTCGTGAAGCCGTAACTGCGTCATCGAAAAACATCTCGTAAAAATCGCCAAGTCTGTAAAACAGAATATGATTTTTATATTTAGTTTTAGTTTCAAAATATTGCCTCATCATAGGTGAAAGCTTTGAAACATCAACATCTTCAAATCTCATTTAATCATACTCCCTATCTCTGATTTATAAACAAAAATTAGTGGCAGCCACCACAGGTTGAGCATGAGCCACTGCAGCTGTGCGGAGGTTCTTCAGGGCAGGTCATAGGATCCTCACCGTTAGCAGCCATTGATATAATGTAGTTTACCGACTGAAGAAGTCCGTCAAGTGCTTCTTTTTCCTCATTAAACTGCTTCATTGCAGGCATCTCCATAATTTCATCGTATAATTCTTTTATATCATTGTCAAGACTTGTCATTTTATCAGCGTCTTTTTCGGGCTTGGACATTTCCTGACTAAGCTGCATTCTCAGCATATTGAATTCACCGATCTTATTCTGAAGAACGGTATCTGTATCACTTGCTTTTGACGCTGCGTCATATTTAATATATCTTTCGTCTTCCTGTATTGCTTTTCCCAAAGCTCTTGCTGTTTCAATTACATTCATTTTTTATACTCCTTATTATTATTTGACCAATGGTCTTTATTATCAAACAAGTTCGCCTTCCAAAGCCCAGTTCATAGCCTTTGTTATACGCACCTGTAAGAATTCTCCTATTAATTCTTTTTCGCCTTTGAATTCTACTATAATGTTTTCATCACTTTTACCTGTTAGATATTCTTCGCCTTTACGTCCGGTATCTTCAGCCAGGACAGTTACTGTTCTTCCGATAAATCTTGAAAGCCATTCTGATGATATCTCACGCTGTTCAAGAAGCAGTTCACGAAGCCAGAGTCCTTTTTGTTTGTCTGAAACATGGTCTTCAATTTCAGCAGCCTTAGTGCCTGAACGTCTGGAATAAACAAAAGAATAGATATTGTCATATTTGACCTTTTTAATAAGTTCTTTTGTCATACAAAACTCTTCATAGGTTTCTCCTGGAAATCCGACTATTAAATCGGTTGTTATAGAGAAATCCGGAGATTTGCTTCTTGCATAATCAACAATCTTCATATAGTCCGAAACAGTATATTTTCTGTTCATTTCTTTTAAGATTCTGTCAGAACCTGCCTGAACAGGCAAATGAAGATGTTTACACACTTTTTCGCAGTCAAAGATTGCATCAATAAGCTCTTTGCTTGCATCTTTTGGATGAGAACTCATAAATCTTATTCGGAAATCACCGTCAATCTCATTAAGATTTCTCAAAAGCTGCGGAAAACCATAACTGTAAGAATTGACGTTTTGTCCTAAAAGCATTATTTCTTTGTAGCCTCTAGAAACCAGATTCTTAACTTCATCAATCACTGCTTCAGGTTTTCGGCTTCTTTCCCTACCTCTTACATAAGGCACAATGCAATATGTGCAGAAATTGTTACAGCCATACATTATGGGAACAAACGCTTTGATTTTATCGTCTCTGATTTGAAGAAACTCCTCGTCAATGTCAATATTATTTTCAGAAATATTGAAAATCCGCCGGCGTTTTTCTATAACACTCCAAAGCATATTGTACAGGTCGTTATAAGCAAATGTGCCAAACACCAGATCTACCTGCTTATATGTCTGTTTTATCTTCTCGGCAACATGCTTTTGTTGAGCCATGCATCCGCAAATACCAATGATAAGCTCAGGATTGTTTTCTTTCATATGCTTAAGGTCGCCGATATATCCATAGACCTTATCTTCGGCATTTTCTCTCACGGCACAAGTATTGTACAAAATAAACTGTGCTTTAGAAATATCGTCTGTAAAATCGTAACCTATTTCCGAAAGCTTGCCTTTTATTTTCTCTCCGTCGCTTACATTTTGCTGACAGCCAAATGATTTTAAATATACTAACGGCGATTGTCCGTTTTTAGCATAGTATTCGGCATTGTATTCTGACAGCCTCTGCTTTGCATATTGGCTTTTTTCTATCATAAATTACTCTCCATTAAGCAAAATATATACATATTTTATTATAAAACTATTTTTTCTTTTTGTCAATGCTTTGAAATTTATTTCCTTTAAGGCCTTGTAACGCTGACAAATTATATTATTTTAGCTTCAAATGTCTTGTAAAAACATAAAATATATAGTATAATAGTGGTTAAAGTATTAAGTATAAAACAGTGGATGTGTATATTATGAAAAAAGCTTTTTCATCAGATCAGAAATTGAATATTAAGCTAAGTTCCAAGCCTGAAAAAGTGATAATGACAACAGCCTTTGCGGTTGCGGGTGCAATTCTTTTTGATGAAAAAAAGAAAAAGGTCAAACACCCTGAGAAATATCATAATTTCTTTCAAAGAATCAAGAAAAATTATAAAATTTCTGACGCTTTAATACAAAAAACATTAGCAAAGGATATTTGCAAAGAAAAAGCACAATATAAAAGTCAGGTACTCAACAACCTTGAAATTGAAAAAGGCGAAATTATTGACTTGAAATGATTTGCCGGAAAGCAGATATTTTATGGAACATATAAAGTATACAAAAGAATGTTGGAAAGGCAGTGTTATCACCTCTCCCCTTCCACCCACAATGGTCACTTGCGGAACAGTTGAACATCCAAATGTGTTTACCGTTGCATGGACAGGCATATTAAATACACAGCCTCCGATGACGTACATATCAGTAAGACCCGAAAGGTTTTCTTATGATATTATAAAAAACAGCGGAAATTTTGTTATAAACCTTACAACGGAATCCCTGGTATATGCCGCCGATTACTGCGGTGTAAAATCCGGAAAAACCGTAGACAAATTTAAAGAAATGAATCTGACAGCTGAATCTGCAAACAAAGTATCATCTCCCATACTTGCAGAATCTCCCGTCAATATCGAATGTAAAGTGCGTGAAATAGTACCTTTGGGTACACATCATATGTTTATAGCTGATATTGTTGCCATAGACGCCGCAGCAGAACTTATCGACAACAAAGGAAGACTTGCTCTTGACAAGGCACATCTTATAGCGTATGCCCACGGAGAGTATTTTGCTCTTGGCAAAAAGCTTGGTTCTTTTGGATTTTCGGTTCAAAAGCGGAAAAGAAAAAACAAGCAAAAATAAATTATTACAGGCTGATGAATTCCTTTTCATCAGCCTGTTTTCAATAATAGAATGTTTCCCACCTTATAAGCACGTGGACATCTTGATTGAATTAAATTAGTATGTAATCTTTTCTTTCATTATATATTTTTTCTGTGAATTCCTCAATATAAAGTAATTCCAGTGAATTGGAAAAATAATGTATTTTTTCTCTTAAACTCACAACTTCCCCGGCAAGATCAATATCAATAATCAAGGCTTCTGATATTTCAGACGCATCGGCATAATTTATATTTACTTTTCTAAATTCACGCATTGTGGTTGTTTCAGTCGTCTTTATAACTGTTGTTAATGATGTCTTACTTTTTTCTTTTACAATATCAGCAGTCGATGAATCGGTTTTAGAAGTTATCTCCGGTTCCTCAAAATCAGCGACAGATACATATAAATACTTTTTGAGCAATTCAAGTTTACCGCTGCCTATCCCGTTAATCTGAAGGAGCAAATCCATATTAGTTATTTTACCCAGATTGTCACGAAAGGATAATATGCTGTTGGCAGTTACGCTTCCAATTCCGTCAATCTGAACAAGTTCGTCAAAGGTTACTTTGTTAATATCAATGGGAAATGACGCATTAGCAACAGAAGATTTGGAAGTCTTGGTCGTTGATGTCTTTGTTGTTGTCTTTTGGGAACGTTTTGCAGTTGATTTTACGGTGGAAGTCAATGTAGTTGTAGATTTATCGGCAGCAACTATACTGTGATCTCTTTTTTCATTATCTTTATACAGCATTTGAGATGTAACATATGCTGTTATACCTGATAAAATCATAAATATAATCAATAAAATAGTAACGGCATTATTTCTAAGAAATTTTGAAATATCCGACGTCTTGATTTTCAATATCAACAACTCCAATGTCAACTATAAATACATTATAACATTTTATGTTAATTTTTACAACACTTTTCGACATTAAGTTTCAAAAAATTATTTTGACATTTAAAATTCCGACAATTAACCTTTTTAATACAAAATCGTACCGCAGATTATTACAGTCATCATTACTGATGTGGATATATTATCACCTCATCTTACGACTAAGAAGCAAATAAGCACAAAGTCATCTAAGCCTCTAATCTCGTTTGCCAAAAAGCTAAACTGTCCACACAGAAGAGACTGTCAATATCACTTTCGTCTTTGACCTCAATAATAGAAGCAATCGCTTCTCCAAGAAGATGAGAAAACTTTGATATATCTCGACCGTCATGAGTTTCTTTATTGAATTGCTTATATGTTTCTAGATTCCTGTTTTTGGGGAAGCGTTCTGCACAGAATGAGCATATATAAGATAACAATAATCATATTGACAGAGGAGAATAAAAGTCTTTTTTCTATCGTAAGCCCTGCCTCATTAGCGAAAACGCTAACTGCATTGTTTACCGAATGTGCAATAATACACGGAATCAGACTATCACCACGATAAAAGATTATTACAAAAAGGAAACCACAAGCAATGGCACCAACTATTTGACATAGATTTACGATCATATCCATTCCGCTACCATTGAACAAATTAAGTATGTGCCCCAAACCGAAAGTAACGCTGGATATGATGATTGCCTTTTTAATATTATCTTTTGCTAGTGCCTTGAACAGAAATCCTCTAAAAATTACTTCTTCCAAGAAACCAACGCAGAGCATACTTAGGATATAACATACTGTGTCTACAGCTGGAAAATTTATAGCAAATCCAAACCAAAGATTACGAGACATAAACAATATCAAGGGAATATACCAAAGAAACCTTCCAGCAGGGGCATTGGTGCTGCATAAACCATAATATTTTGTCAATCCCTTTTTCTTGATCCACATAAACAGTGTGATTGTTAAAATTAAATTGAATATGAAAGCTGCAGAACTATTAATACCAATTATTTCCGATATGGGATTAGCCAACGAATTAGCAACACAGTAGATGCAGATCCACACCAAAGCAAAATACAGCTCACTCTTTTTGTATAAATTATTTAACCATTTACTCATTTGTCATCCTCCTGTAATGCTAATACTGCCCCTCTATATGCTCGTTCCAGATGCTTGGAGACAACGGTTTCGTCATATTCCAACGAATTATTTGCAAAGAAACTCGCATAACCGTGGGCAAATAATGCTATCGTTATAAAAACTTCTTTCATTTGTTTTTCATTCATTCCGCTGACTTCCCGCATTGCTACAAGGATTGGCTTCAGTTCTTTTGAATCAATCATTTCAAGCAAATTATTCTCTACGGCATAACCGGATTGAAATAGAAAACGGAATAGATGAGGTTCCTCGATTGCAAAACGGATATAGTTTAGTCCTATACCAAGTATAAAATCTTCCGATTGTTCCACAACATTCATTAAATATTCTGAATGAAACCGATCGGTTTTTTCGTATGTCGCCTGCTTTATGTCTTCAATTTTTGAAAAGTGATACATAACTGGTTGAGTAGAACAGCCTAATTTCTGTGAAACTGTTCGTGCATTTATCTGTTCCGCACCTTCAGTTCTTGCAATATCAAAGGCTGCATCTATAACCATCTCTTTTGTAATTTTTGCTTTTGGTGGCATTGAATCACCTCTTTTTTATAATTATCGTTATATAACAATAATTATAATACTTGAAATTTGTTTTGTCAAGAGTATTGTATATATTACTTTCAATTTATTTGTAGGATTACAATAGGTCATAATGAATGTTTTGGATTATCCGTAGAAAAGCTCAAAAATGCAATAA
>JBJERB010000066.1:0-8305 GCA_051882055.1 Oscillospiraceae bacterium | reverse complement strand
CCCCATGGATCATATGTATATTCTACCACAGATGATTTTAGAGTCAATATTACACGAACATCGATTTTATTATGATTTCTTCAATTTCATTATAATACCTTTAATACCAAAAATCAATAAATATGAATAATATTCTACATATTGCTAAAACCCACAAGTTATAATTTGTACTATTCTAACAAAATATCTGTTTTGCTTGTTTTATTTGTACAGGCTCTTCAAAGCAAAATATCTCAGGCTGAAGCACTGTTTGTCAAAAGTATTATAAGTCTGTCAATTCTTTGGTGTAATTCCCCATTTTTCCCGCTTGACAAGGGTTTTAAAAGATGATATAATTAGTTGCAATTCATTTAAGGCAGGTGTTTTAAGGACATGGCAATTAATAAAAGCGGTACTAAGCAGATAGCCGATAACAGAAAAGCAAGGCATGATTACTTTGTCCTTGAACAGATCGAATGTGGTATCGAACTTGTGGGTACAGAAGTAAAGTCGATTCGTAACGGCGGTGTAAATCTTAAGGATTCATGGTGCAGTATTGATAATGGCGAAATGTGGGTCAAGGGTATGCATATTTCTCCTTATGAACAAGGTAACATTTTCAACCGTGATCCTATGCGGGTACGCAGACTTCTTTTGCATAAAAAAGAGATCATGCGTTTGCTCGGCAAGGTACAGCAGGAAGGGCTGACTCTTATACCAATGTCGCTGTATTTTAAAGGCAGCCGTGTTAAACTTGCTCTTGGATTGTGTAAAGGAAAAAAACTTCATGATAAGCGAGATGATATGGCAAAAAAAGCTGCACAGCGTGATATTGACCGAGCTATAAAAGAGTTTAACAGATAAATTGAAAGGAGTTTTAAAAAAGTTATTGAATTAATCACTTTGCCGCCGGTAATAATTAATCTATGGGGATGTAATGGTTTCGACGGGGATTATGAAGCATGATAAGCGAGTAGAGGAGCGGACTCTCTTTAAACGCCGTACGTTTTAAAATTAGACGACAAAGATAATTTTGAATTAGCAGCTGCTTAATTGCTGCTCGTCTTGCCTTTGATTACCACGGCTTAGGTAAAGGCGTCGATTAGTGGTGAACGTCATTGGGTGACGGCTGTAGCCTTCTGATGTATTACGGTCTACCGAGCATAACTGCGTGTCTGTTTGCGTTTGTGCAAGGGAATGGGCTTTGCCGAAATAACAGAATACACTCGTAGAAATTCGTGGGGATTGATTTTCGGACAGGAGTTCGATTCTCCTCATCTCCACCATATAACAAAAGAACCGCCGATTTTACGGCGGTTCTAATTTTTATATAGGTATTTTAAATGTCAGAGTGTCACAGAAGGTGCAAGCCACTCAATGAAAACTTACTCAAGCTCTGAAATAAACTGTTCAAGACTTGCAATAGACTCATCGGCCATTTGCTTTTCTTCAATTGCCACCTCAATTTCAGGCTCTTTTTTTATATCCGATTCTGTTTTAAGACGTTCTCTGATTAAATCATGATACTCCTCTTCTGAATTATATGGCTTTATTCCAACAACAGAGATATTATCGGTACTTCCCTTTTTGAGGGCAAGCTCGCATATTGATTCAATTTTATCTCTGAATGACAAGTCCAGTGAAAGAGCTATTTCTATTTCATCAAGTGTGACAAAATCCGAAACACCGTCGGAACATATAATTACAGCATCATCGCTTTCAATTCCAAATCCTGATACAAATGGCACAAAATCAATATGAGGGAGCTGTAAAACACTTCCCATTGAAGAAATAATGGCATTTCGCATATCAGGGTCAAGCTCGCTAATATCATTAATTTCTCCCTGTTCATACAGGAAACTGCCATATGTTTGATCGGAAGAAATCTGCCTGACCTTACCGTTGACATAGCGATACATTCTGCTGTCACCAACGTTAATACATGAGGCGTTTCTGTTTTCATCAACAGCCAGACAACATAGCGTGGTCTGCATATTGACCGAGCCCATGTCAGATATGCCACGCTTTTTTATTTTATTATGTATATCAAGCAAAATGTCATTCAGATCAACAGTGCTGTCATAATCAAGTATAGAGAGGTGTTGCAGACATAGCTTCGAAGCTATCTCACCGGCCTGCTCTCCTCCTACACCATCGCATACCGCTGACAAAAAGGGAGCTGAAACGCTTGCTTCAAGACTTCCCTCCTGAGATACTTCCCTGTCAACCAGAATGGAATCTTCATTATGATTGCGATAATTTCCTTTATCGGTAAATCCGTATATGTAGTAATTCACGGTTAAATTCTCTCACAAATTGCATCGCCCATACCGCTGCAGCTGACAAGCGTCATGCCTTCAGACATAATATCTCCTGTTCTTATACCGTCATCCAGCACCTTATTTACCGCATTTTCAACAGCATCGGCTTCTTCTGTCATATCAAATGAATATCTGAGCATCATTGCCGCAGAAAGAACAGTAGCAATAGGATTAGCTTTATTCATTCCTGCAATATCAGGAGCAGAGCCGCCGCTTGGCTCATAAAGTCCGAACTTTGTTTCGTTCATACTTGCAGAAGCCAGCATACCGATCGAGCCTGTGATCATTGAAGCCTCATCCGAAAGAATATCACCAAACATATTCTCTGTAACCATAACATCAAACTGGGCGGGATCTTTAACAAGCTGCATAGCCGAATTATCTACCAACATATGCTCAAGAGTGACTTCCGGATAATCCTTTGCGACTTCCTCAACGACCTTTCTCCAAAGTCTTGAAGAATCCAGAACATTGGCTTTATCAACAGAAGTAACTTTTTTATTTCTCTTCATGGCAACTTCAAAAGCCTTAACAGCAATACGGCATATCTCTTTTTCATTATAAGACAATGTATCAACCGCTGTCATTACTCCGTCAACTTCTTCGGTTTTTCTCTCCCCGAAATACAAACCGCCGGTCAGTTCACGCATAATAAGCATATCAAAGCCTTTTGCACTGATTTCTTCTTTAAGCGGGCAAGCTCCGGAGAGTTGTGGATAAAGCACCGCCGGTCTGAGGTTTGCAAAAAGTCCTAAAGCCTTTCTTATTTTTAAAAGTCCTGCTTCGGGACGAAGGTTAGGAGGAAGCTTATACCATGGCGAAGTCGTCGTATCTCCGCCGATTGAGCCCATAAGCACTGCGTCTGCGGCTTTACAGCGTTCTATTGTTTCATCGGTAAGTGGCTCGCCGTAAGCGTCGATAGAACAGCCACCCATTAAAAGCTGGTCATATTCGAATGTATGGCCGTATTTCTCAGCCACCCTATCAAGAACTTTCATTGCTTCGGTTACAATTTCAGGACCGATTCCGTCTCCTTTTATAACTGCAACTTTTTTATTCATCAAATATCTTCCTTTCAGATAATATCAATAAAAACCATATCAAATTATGCTTTTGCTCTTTCTTTTGCTCTTTGTGTATTGCTAAGAGTTCTTTTTCTTATTCTCATGCTTTCAGGCGTTACTTCAAGAAGCTCATCGTCTGCAAGGAATTCGAGGCAATCTTCAAGGCTGAGATTCCTTGGTGGAATAAGACGCAAAGCGTCATCGCTTCCGCTTGCTCTGGTATTGGTAAGATGCTTTTTCTTGCACACATTTACTACCAGATCTTCGGCTTTAGGAGAAGCTCCCACAACCATTCCCTCATACACGGGAGTGCCTGCTGAAATAAACAATTCTCCACGTTCCTGTGCATTAAACAGTCCGTAAGTTACTGCATCTCCGGTTTCAAAAGCAACAAGAGAACCTGTGCTTCTTCTGGGTATTTCTCCTTTATAAGGCTGATAGCTATGGAACACCGAGCTTAAAATTCCTTCTCCCTTTGTATCGGTAAGAAATTCACTTCTGTAACCGAACAATCCTCTTGCAGGGATAAGAAATTCAATTCTCATTCTGCTTCCTACAGGGGTCATCTGCGTAAGCTCACCTTTTCTTGCACCCAATTTTTCCATTACCGAACCAACGCAGCTTTCCGGAACGTCAATAACCAGTCTTTCAATAGGTTCATTAAGCTTTCCGTCTATCTCTTTATAAAGCACATGAGGTGTGGAAACCGCAAGCTCATAGCCCTCTCTCCTCATATTTTCAATAAGGATAGAAAGATGCATTTCACCTCTACCTGCAACTTTAAAGGAATCTGTGGAATCCGTTTCAGACACACGAAGCGATACGTCTTTGAGCAGTTCTTTGAAGAGCCTGTCCCTGAGCTGACGTGAAGTCACGAATTTACCTTCTCTTCCGGCAAAAGGAGAATCATTTACCGAGAAAGTCATCTCTACCGTAGGCTCGGAAATCTTAACAAAAGGAAGAGCCTCAAAATTGCCGAACTGGCAGATTGTATCACCTATAGTTATATTTTCAATACCGCTTATGCAAACAATATCTCCTGCCTTAGCACTTTCACAGGGTACTCGCTTAAGTCCCTCAATCTGATACATAGTAACAATTTTTCCACGGTATTCTTTTTTTGTATTATGAAAATCGCCAACGGTAACGTCCTGATTTACTTTCATTTCTCCACGTTCGATTCGTCCGATAGCGATTCTGCCCACATATTCGTTATAATCAATTGCAGAAACAAGATATTGCATTGTTCCCTCAGTATCAACCTCAGGAGCAGGAATATATGAAAGAATTTCATCAAGCAAAGGAATAAGATTTTCTCCCTGTTCATTAGGGTGATATGAAGCTGTTCCGTCCCTTCCGGAACAATAAAGGATAGGGCTGTCAAGCTGTTCATCTGTAGCGTCAAGATCCATGAGAAGCTCTAATACTTCATCTCCTACTTCATTCAGACGGGCGTCGGGTCTATCTATTTTATTAATTACCACAATTATTTTATGACCCAGTTCAAGGGCTTTTTGAAGCACAAATCTTGTCTGAGGCATAGGTCCTTCTGCGGCGTCAACCAAAAGAATAACTCCGTTCACCATTTTTAATACACGTTCAACTTCGCCTCCGAAATCTGCATGTCCCGGAGTATCTATAATATTAATTTTTACATCTTTATAATGAATAGATGTGTTTTTTGCAAGAATAGTGATTCCTCTTTCACGTTCTATGTCATTGCTGTCCATAACTCTTTCGTCAACAGCCTGATTTTCACGGAAAGTGCCGCTTTGTTTAAGCATTTCATCTACCAAAGTAGTTTTACCGTGGTCGACGTGTGCGATTATTGCCACGTTTCTTAAATCTTCTCTTATCATTATAATTCCTCCATATAGTATATCATTAACCACTAAATTAATATTATAGCATACTTTATTTAATATTGCAAATCTTTAAGCTTATTTATGCAAAAAAATATCCCAAACAGCAAAAAGCTGTCGGGATATTGATAATTATAATTTAAGCAGATATATCATAATAGTCGGTATCGTCGTACATTGTGTCATCTATATCATACTGCTCATACTCATATGTCGAGTTTAAAGAAGAATCAAGTAACTCGGTCAAGGACATTCCCTTATACATATTTAAAAGATCCTGACTTAACAAGCCGTTATTGACAGCATAATCAACTAATGAAGGCACACATTCAGCAATAGATTTTGCATCTTTAGGTGCTTCTATTGTCTTATCATTTTCTATAGCTTTCATTTTATAATTCAATTTAATTGTTTCATTATTTAGGTTACCATTCAATGCAATTTCCTGTATGAAAGTTCTGCTTCCTTCTTTTCCTTCAAGAGAAACCGAATAAGTTGCTTCTATTTTTTCTTTTGATTCAGCCAATGTCTTTTGAGATTCTTTCAGGCTTTTTATCATCTCATCATAGCTTTCTTTTAGTTCATTTTTTAATTCTTCCTGATCTTTTTCAAGCTCAGTCTTATCAACTGACGCCATTATTTGTTCTTCAATCTGTTTTAAATCGTCTTCAGTATATGTAATTTCAAGCTTATCACAAAGGGCCTTAACAACTTCGTTGATAACATTTGTCATTCCATCGGTTATCTTGCCCATATCCAGACATTGTGTTATATCTTCGACATAGGAATCTTTATTTTTCTCCAAAGATTCGATATATGCATTCATTATTTCAGAAAGCTGTTTTGCATCGGTGACAGTAACTTTATATCCGTTATCTCCGTCTTCTTCGATTTTTGTCTCAGTAGAATTGAGTACGTCTACAAAAGCATTGGAAAGGCTTTCTGACAAATCCTTAGATGACTTATTTAAATTATCAAAGCTATTACTATCCATAGGAATCTTTATCCAATCAACACCCATATCGCCCATATTAATATTATTTAATTCATCTGCACTGCTTTTAACAGCTTCAAATATTGAGGAAATGCTCAAATAAAAATTGCCGTCAATGAATCTAATTGAATCTCCAAGGTTCAAATCCATACTATCCGTAGTAAAAGGCTCTTCAGAATCTATATCGGGATCAATTTCTATATTATCTTCTGATGTGTTCAATTTAACCGAAAGATTATTCAAAGCAATATCTTTATTACTTGCCTGAAAATCAGTTGAAAAATCAATTACATTTCCATCGCCTTCAAGATTAAAAGAAACTTCAGCCCCATAATTCTCAAAGCTGCCGGCAGCAGAAATCATTTCTCCCATAGAAAGCTTTTTAGCAAACAAACAACCGCTAACAGAAGATGAAACAACTGCTAAGGACAGTGCCGTGATAGCTGCACGTTTAAAAATATTCATTAAAAAATCCCCTTTCATAAATCAAATATAGTAAAGCATATTACTTAACATGGATATTTAAAATCTGTAGCATTATTCCCATTCAAGAGCTATGTTATAAAGCAAATCAGACTGATATCATAAATATCTACCTACGCTACGGACATTATAACATATGTGAATATTTATGTCAATACAATAAAATATTAAGTAAAAATAGCTATTATGTATATTTATGCATATAATTGCTAATTAAACTAAAGATAAAAAAGTCACACTGCACGAGTGTGACTTTCTATGTAGCTATTAATGCTTTTCAATGTTCATTTTACCAGTAGACTTATTATATGCTACGCTATATACATGGTTGTCCTTTGTATAAACGTTGTAATAATAATAGTTATCATCTTCAGCCCAAACTTCAGATCGATCAACCTCCGCCTGCTTTGATATTTCAGCTTCAACTGCTGAGGTTGCAGCTGAATCATTAGTTATTGAAGCAGCAGAAGAAGAATCAACAGATTCAGCAGCAGAAGACTGATCCGATACTGCAGAAGAATCATTTTCAACTACCGACGATGCCTCAGGAATTACAATCTGAGCTGTACCGGAAGTAGTCGTTGTGGTTGTGGTTTGCGATTGGGTCTCCGTTTGTGAAACAGATGATTCCAAATCAGCAGGAGCAGCTGTAGTAGTATTTGGCTGTTCGGAACTTTCCTGATCATTGGTAACAACTGCCACCTTGGTAGCAGGGGTATTAATTACAACCGAACTGTCGTCACTTTTATGTCCGAAAAGCCTATTTCCTACAATAAAAGCGATAAGAACTATAACAATTATGCCAATTACCACAACTGCGGCGATAAGAATGTTCTTTCTTTTTGAGGAATCTTCATCTACATTATCATCATAATCCTGATAATTATATCCATCCTCGTCTTCATAATCATCTTCGTCGTAATCACCGTCTGCATAATTGTCATCATAATATTCATCAGAATACTCTTCATCATATTCTTCATTATCGTAGTCCCCGTTATCATCATCGTCGACATACTCAGAATCATATTCATCCACATATTCCGTTTCGTATTCATTGTCGAAGTTATCGGCAATGTTTTCCTCTTCAACATGTTCCGCGGGATCCGGTTTCTTTATTTTATCAAATACAACTGTGCGATCGTTATTATTGGACTTGATTTCGTCAATTAATATTTTATGACAAAACTTACACAGTATTGCTTCCTGAGGTATTTCCGCACCGCAATAAGGACATTTTTTTATTTGCATAGTTTTTCCTCCTAAAAAATTATGTGTTCTACAACTTAACTACATAATAACACATTTTATAATATTTTGCAACATTATTTTATTAATTTTTTTAAAAACACAAACTTTTACGGTCATTAAATTAAACAGCTTTTATTATTTTAATACACATACAATATATGCAAACCCGTATTAGATTTATGCAAAATGCCGAAAACAATTAAAGCACTTGACTTTTTGTCAAAGCGAGTGTATAATAATAAAGCTGTCAGATTTGGCTATACTCAAAAGTATGCCGAGTTTGACTTTACATAGATCGGGGCGTAACTCAGTTTGGTAGAGTGCTTGGTTTGGGACCAAGATGCCGCAGGT
>JBJERB010000065.1:7007-8651 GCA_051882055.1 Oscillospiraceae bacterium | reverse complement strand
TCAGGACTTATATCTTTGCAGGAATTGTTTTGTACGCTCATTCTGAGTATTGCCGAACAGTGCCTCGGGTTCGCCTTCTTCCACAATATATCCGCCGTCCATGAATATTACATGATTTGCAACCTCTCTTGCAAATGCCATTTCATGAGTAACGATTACCATTGTCATTTTTTCTTTGGCAAGCTCTTTGATTACCTTTAATATTTCCCCCGTAAGCTCAGGATCAAGGGCGGAAGTAGGTTCGTCAAAAAACAATATTTCCGGACTTAAAGCCAATGCCCTTGCAATGGAAACACGCTGCTGCTGTCCGCCCGAAAGCTCGCAGGGATAGGCTTTTTCCTTATCCTCAAGCCCCATTTTTTTCAGCAGATTTCTTGCTGTTTCAATCGCTTCTTTCTTAGGTTTTTTCAGCACGTGAACGGGTGCTTCGATAATATTCTGAAGCACGGACATATGTGGGAACAGATTAAAATTCTGAAAAACAAGTCCTATTTTCAGCCGTATTTCACCAAGAGTTTTTTTATTTGCATAAACTGACTTGCCGTTTTCAGAGGTAAGCATTTTCATTCCTGAAACGTTTATTTCCCCTCCGTCGGCTTTTTCAAGCTGATTTATACATCTGAGCAATGTGGATTTTCCGCTTCCCGAAGGGCCGATTATTGCCACAACCTGTCCCTGCTCCACATCAAAGGATATATCTTTTAACACTTCAAGTTTTCCAAAGGTCTTGGACAAATTTTTTACTTCAAGAATAGCCATTTACAGATCATGCTCCGTCAGGAGCATCTCCTCCTTCCCATATTTTGTGAGGTATTGCCTATATACATTTGTCCTCACCGTTTATTTATAATAATCGAATTTTTTCTCAATATAGGAGAATGCCACGGTTACGATTGCATTAAGAATAAAGTAGAATCCTCCTGCCACAAACAGCGGCATAATCGAGCTGTAAAGATTCATCATCTGTTTTGATTTCAGCGTTATTTCCGCAAAAGCTATAATATTCGCCAGAGAAGTATCCTTTACGAGAACGATAACTTCGTTGGAGGTTGCGGGTATCACTCGTTTTACCACCTGAGGGAGAATGATCCTGAAAAATGTCTGCATTTTTGACATTCCCAGCATTGAAGCCGCTTCATACTGTCCAACAGGTATAGATTCTATTCCGCCTCTGAATATCTCGGCGAAATACGCCGCATAGTTAAGCACAAAGGCTACTACCAGGGCGGTAAACATATAATTATCATCACGGGTATTTATACTGCCGATCAAGTCATAAAACCAACCGGTTTCTCCGGATTTTTTTGCCCCTGCCATAAGCATTGGTATTGCATAATACACTGCAACGATCTGGAGCATGAGCGGTGTTCCACGCATGATAAGTATATACAGGTTTGTAAGCCATGCCACAGGTTTAAACCGACACTTTTTCAGCCAGGTAACTATCATTCCCACAGGTATTGACAGTATCAGCGTCCATGCAAAAAGCTTAAGCGTATTAGGCAGATATTCAAGCAATATCAATGCCACATTTTTTATATCAACTAAAGACAAGCAAAACATTCCTTTCAAAAACGGGATTTCCCGTTGTTTTCGGCAACATCACAATTATAACTTATTTTACTGCTTTAGTCAAGCAGCATG
>JBJERB010000065.1:0-6907 GCA_051882055.1 Oscillospiraceae bacterium | reverse complement strand
GATGGCATATTCAATGAACACAAGCCGTTCAAATCTAATAAACCAGATACTTGCGGAGCGGGTAAGCTACACCACGCCGGAGATGAGAATGAGGGAGATTTTCAGCCGAATGGAACAGCTTATGGAAGGCAGATTTCAGCTGCTTGAACAACCCTCCGAAGCCATGATGTCGGTAAAAAGTCCTTTAAAATTCAAATACAAGCCCACTATAAAATACAGTGTGGAGCTATTCAGATCTTTTGAGGGCTGTGTAGGCAGGCTGAAAATATCTTTCAGGACTCAAAGCAGCCGACTGATAAATGCGGCGGCGGAGTTTTTCTCCCTTTGGAGGAGGATAGAGAACAAATATCTGTCGGAGGTGTTCCGTGGGGGAGTTCCATGGGAAACCGGCGGAGCAAGTTTTATCAGGGAGTTTTATTCTCCCGACCACACTAAGCTCAGCGACCGTCAGATTGCCGACGCCATCGGATCTTACATCAATCTGATTGACGAATGCATAAAAATCTTTTTTGAGAACATGGAAAATCCCGATGAAGCGGCGGAAATTATTGAAGAAAAATACTGCCTGAGGCTGAAGCAGGGCATAATAATACTATAATGACGGGGCGACGCTCTTTATTGAAACAGACAAAAAGAAAAATATATAATAAACATTAAGAGGAGGCAACGGATATGAATGCACAGAAATTTACACAGAAATCTTTAGAGGCGATCGGCGAGGCACAGTCGATTGCAGTAAGAAACTCCAACCAGGCGGTTGACGAGGAGCATCTTATTTCGGCTTTATTATCTCAGGAAAACGGACTTATCCCACAGTTGTTTATGAAAATGGGCGTTGAGCCGAGAAATGTTTCCGACAGCATTGAAGGTGCAATAAGCAACATACCGAAGGTGCAGATAGGCGGTCAGGCGGCGGATTCGGTATACATTTCTCAGGAGCTGAACAAAGCACTTACCGAAGCCGAACAGCAGGCGTCACGCATGAAGGACGAATATGTTTCTGTTGAGCATATTTTCCTTGGCATACTGGAATATCCCAACAAGGCAGTCAAAGAGATATTCAAAAACTGCGGAATCGAGAAATCAAAGTTTTTACAGGCACTTGCACAGGTAAGGGGAAATGCTCAGGTTACCAGTCAGAATCCAGAAGAGACCTATGACGTTCTGAAAAAATACGGTCAGGAGCTTGTGGAGCTTGCAAGAAACAACAAGCTTGATCCGGTTATCGGAAGAGATAACGAGATAAGAAACGTTATCAGAATCCTTTCGAGAAAGACAAAGAACAACCCTGTTTTAATCGGCGAGCCGGGCGTCGGCAAAACCGCTATTGCAGAGGGGCTTGCTCTGAGAATTGTAAGAGGGGACGTTCCCGACAGCCTGAAAGACAGGAAAATTTTCTCCCTTGACATGGGTGCACTTGTTGCCGGAGCAAAATACAGAGGCGAATTTGAAGAGCGTCTTAAAGCTGTTTTACAGGAAGTAAAAAAGAGCGACGGACAGATAATTCTATTCATTGACGAGCTGCACACAATAGTAGGAGCGGGAAAAACCGACGGAGCCATGGACGCAGGAAATCTGCTCAAACCGATGCTGGCAAGAGGAGAGTTACACTGCATAGGAGCGACCACACTTAACGAATACCGTCAATACATTGAAAAGGATCCTGCCCTTGAAAGACGTTTCCAGACGGTTCTTGTAGACGAGCCGACAGTGGAGGACACCATTGCGATTTTACGTGGACTCAAAGAGCGTTACGAGGTTTACCACGGAGTTAAAATTCAGGATCAGGCACTTATTGCGGCGGCAACATTATCCAACAGATACATTTCTGACAGATTCCTTCCCGACAAGGCGATAGACCTTGTGGACGAGGCATGCGCTTTAATTCGTACCGAGATGGATTCTATGCCTACCGAGCTTGATGAAATACAGCGTAAAATCATGCAGCATGAAATCGAGGAAGCGGCACTTAAAAAGGAAACCGACAAGCTTGCCATGGAACATCTGAAAGAGGTTCAGAAAGAGCTTTCGGAAATGAGAGAGCAGTTCAACGCTATGAAAGCCAAATGGGAAAACGAGAAATCGGTTATTTCAAAGGTACAGAAGCTTCGTGAAGAGATTGAACAGGTAAACGGAGAGATTGAGAAAGCGGAGAGAACCTATGACCTTAACAAAGCGGCGGAGCTGAAATACGGCAGACTTCCGGCGTTACAGAAACAGCTCGAACAGGAGGAACAAATTGCCGAGAAGGCTTACACTGAGAAAAACACTTTATTAAGAGATAAAGTTACGGAAGAAGAAATCGCAAAGATAATCTGCCGCTGGACGGGAATACCAGTTTCCAAGCTGATGGAGGGTGAACGTGAAAAGCTCCTTGGTCTGGAGGATATTTTACACAAGCGCGTTATCGGACAGGACGAGGCGGTCACAAAGGTTTCGGAAGCTATTTTACGTTCAAGAGCGGGAATTGCCAATCCGAATCAGCCGATAGGCTCATTCTTATTCCTGGGACCTACAGGCGTTGGTAAAACGGAGCTTGCAAAAGCTCTTGCAGAGGCATTATTTGACGACGAGCATAATATTGTAAGAATCGACATGTCGGAATACATGGAGAAATTCAGCGTAAGCAGACTTATCGGAGCTCCCCCGGGATATGTGGGATACGAAGAAGGCGGTCAGCTTACCGAAGCTGTAAGGAGAAAGCCTTATTCGGTAGTTTTACTGGACGAAATCGAAAAGGCACACCCGGATGTCTTCAATATTCTTTTACAGGTACTTGACGACGGAAGAATTACCGATTCTCAGGGAAGAACGGTGGATTTCAAGAACACGATAATTATTCTTACTTCAAATCTGGGTTCGCCTTATATTCTTGAGGGAATAGAGCCTAACGGAGAGATATCTCACGAGGCAAGAGAACAGGTTGACAAGCTGCTAAAATCTCAATTCAGGCCGGAATTCCTAAACCGTCTTGACGAGATTATTTACTACAAGCCTTTACAGAAAACTGAAATTCTCAAGATCGTTGATCTTATGCTTGGAGAACTGAGAAGCAGGCTTGCAGACAAGCAGGTTGGAGTTGAAGTTACCGACGCTGCAAAGCAGGCAATAATTGATCAGGGATTTGATCCGAGCTACGGTGCAAGACCGCTTAAGAGATTTATTCAGAGAAAGGTTGAGACTCTTATTGCAAAGAAGATCATTGCAGGAGATGTTGAACCCGAAAGCGTACTCACTGTGGATTATGACGGAAACGGCTTTACCGTTTCATGAATTTTGACGATTGACATTATAAAAAGTATGTGATATACTAATTTCATCAATTCCGAATATACTTTTTCAGATGCGGTTAAGATGAAATAACATATGACCGCTTGATTTAATATCAGGCGGTCATGCTTTTTTATGGATCACATCGGAATCTATCAATGTAAAAATCAGAAAGGAGTACATATTTCCCTATAGGGAATATGGTCATAAAAATGAAGAAGATTTTGTTATCAGTTATTATTGCGGCAACAATGATATCAATATGTGCCTGCGGAAATCCCGAAAAGAAGACAACGGAAACTCAGAACGGAAACACTGCTGTTTCCACCACCAGAAAGTTGGAAAAGACCACGGTTGGCACACGTCAGGTTATTGCTCCCATTACTCAGGAAACAGGGGATTTTGACGATATTTCAAAGCTTTCGGGTAGTTATATTGAATCCATTGACGGAAAGGAAACCAATTATATATTTATAAACTCTCTTGGAAACACTGCCATTGGAATAGGTCAAAGATCACCCACACCAATAGGCATTGAAACTTCCAAAGAAGGAATCCTGGTTTACAGAGGTTCAAAGACCCCGGGAGACGCTTTTTCTGCATATACTTTTGACGGTAACACTTTGAAGTTCAAGGCATACGGCAAAGACTATGAATGGAAAAGAGTCGACAAAGTTGATATTTTCGATTCCTATACGCTTGTAGAGGACGGCAAGTTTACAGATGTCTGGGTATTCGACAACGGAAAGCTTACGGTTTCACATCAGGATCAGTACAAGGAATACACTTACAAGCAGACTGCTGACAAGCTTATCGTTACTGACGCCGAGGGAAAAACGGCAGAATATGATTATGAATATGACATTTTTTCCTTAGAGCTGAAAAATGACAAGCAGGATCTTTATTTCAGAGCAATGATTTAGTGGTTATACAAAAAGCCGACAGTTATTCTTATTAAATGGGGCTGTTGCAAGTTAACAGCAATTTCATAAAATCAAAAGGGGCGGTCAAAGACCGCCCTTACATTATTATATGCGTATTTACGTTTTTTCAAATGCAGGGGCGACATATGGTCGCCCGAATTTATTAAGATTTTATAACTGTGCAACTGCACCATTTTTTAAATTTGGATTTCGCCGACTGCGGTCGGCATTGCCATAGTAACGGACACGGCACGCCGTGTCCCTACTTTTTTACTGATTTCTATTCTGATTATTACTGAGTTCTTTCAGTTCTCTTCCTTCTTTAAGCAAGTCGTGAAGTCTTTTTGCATCTTCTGATTCTATAGCGTCACGGTAATCTTCAAGGCTGCTTATTATATGATTTATTTCATTCAGGAGAGGCTGTTTATTCATTAAAAACAGGGTTGTCCACATATCCTCGTTAAGCTTTGCAACTCTTGTAAGATCTTTAAAGCTGCCTGCGGAAAAACCTGCCTGTTTTAAAAGGCTGGGGCTTTTAATATATGCACTGGAAACCACATGGGCAAGCTGGGAGGTAAATGCGATTATCTTATCATGCTCATCCGGAGTGGACACCACGCATTTAGCAAAACCCATGCTATACGCAAAAGACGAGATTTTCTGTATTACCGAAACGGGGGTATTATCCGTAGGGGTCATGATAAAGCTTGCTTTATCAAAAAGGTTATCTACTGAATATTCAAATCCCGAAAATTCTCTTCCTGCCATAGGGTGGCATCCGATAAAATCAACGCCGCATTCATGCAGTTCATCTTCTACGGCGGAAACTATACTTTTCTTTACGCCGCAGGTATCTAATACTATTCCGCCTGTTTTGAAATTATTTTTATTCTCTAAAATAAAATCTATTGTTTCTTTTGGATAGAGGCTGACGATAACTATATCGCACATATTCAGTTTATCGGCGGATATTTCTTCGTCGATTGCTTCCTGTGCCAGAGCAGAAACAACAACGGATTTATTTATATCCAGTCCATAACACAAACAGTCGGTATTTTTCTTTATGGTCTTTGCAAGTGAACCTCCGATAAGACCCAGTCCCACTATTCCTATTTTCATTTAATTCAAATCCTTTCAGATATGCTTTATCACTTTTATGCAATAAAGTATATCACTATTACAAGCATTTGTCAACAGTCATTTAAACAAAAACTTTTATAAAATTCCTTGAAAACAACCACAAGATATGGTATAATGGTCTTAGCCCGGACAGTCAATCATGATATTGGCTTGTGAGATATACACTTTAAACTACAGTAAAAATATATACTATTATATAATAATATTTGACGAGGAGAGGCGACTGAAATGAGATGTCCGTTTTGCAACTATGAAGACACAAAGGTGATTGATTCCCGACCGAGCGAAGGTAAAAAAAGGCGACGCCGTGAGTGCTCAAACTGCGGAAAAAGATTTACAACATACGAAGTAGTTGAAAAGCCGTCGCTTATGGTATACAAAAAGGACGGAAGTTTTGAACCTTTTGACAGGAACAAACTTATCAAAGGGTTACAGAATGCCGTTAAGAAACGTCCTGTCAGTGTGGAGCAGATAAACGAGCTTGTAGACAATATTGAAAATTCCTATGCCAACGCTATGCAGACGGAAACCAACACAAGCGAGATAGGCGACATGGTGCTAAAAGGCTTAAAAGACCTTGATCTTGTGGCATATGTCCGCTTTGCTTCCGTTTACAAAGACTTCAACGATGTTGATTCGTTTATACAGATTATTACCGAGCTTTCCCGTGACAAAAATCAGTAACATTTATATATCAGAGAAACACAAGATGTTTTTTGATAATTCTATTGCATTTTATAATATTATGGTGTATAATGTAATCTATGAAAATAAATAATTTAGATATGGGTGAACACATGAAAAAAAGTATTTTGGCTTTGGTTGCAGGAATATTACTTATTTTTGGCGGATGCAGTACATCAAGGCAGCCTACCGACTTGGAAAAGAAGGAAACTACCACGACTACTACAAAAGCAACAGAATTCGGTTTAGTCACATTGGATTCTCTTGATCAGATTCCGGAAGAAAGCTCTGATTCGGAGGACGAGTCATCGGATTCTTCTGAGGAAGACAGCTCTGTGGGGGACAGCAGTGAAGATAATTCTTCACAGGTCGTTTCAACTACAACAAGAGCAAGCACATCACAGGTTCGGACTACTACAAGACGATACACCACCCAGCAACGAACAACAACCACAAGCAAAGCAACTACAAAAGCTACGACTACAAAGGCAACTATTCAGAGCAGTGAAACAAAGAAATCCACAGTCAAGACCACAGCAACCACTGATACGACTACGCAAAAGGTTACCACCAAACAAACAGAAAGCAACAATTCTGAATGGGAAGAATTTGAAAATTAATAACTAACGTCAAGAGAATCGGTCTTGTGCCGATTCTCTTTTTGCAATTAAAGAGGGAAAATCATGGACAAAAAGTAAAAAGCGGAAATAATAAAGGGTGATTTTTCACTTTAGTTATTTACATTTGATATTAACGACACAAAAAGCAAAAAATCTTTTATTGTAATAGTCAAATTGCACAAACCTGAAAAACAGGGGTTGACAACAAAAAATAAATATGCTAAAATAAACAAGTCGCCTGCGAGAGCGGGAGGCTATCACAGAGAGAAA
>JBJERB010000064.1:0-8753 GCA_051882055.1 Oscillospiraceae bacterium | reverse complement strand
GTTTATCAATTCCTGCTCGGCAGTTTTTTCATCCGGTGAAATTATAAGCCTCAGTGCCTGCTTATGATTAATGATCTCCACATTTTTATGAACACCGCCCGATTCGCCGTCCAACGTCCAGGCAATATCTTCTTCTGATTTAAATGTTACCTTAGAAGTCTTAAAAGTTACAAAATTCTTTTCATTAGTCAGCTTGTTAAACAGCGTTTCGGTAATGGTTTTCTGCAAGGCAATGGGATTTGACGGGGTCCTTACCAACGTCACTTCAAAAAAGCCGTCGTCAAAGCAGACCCCTTGTGAAATAAGCTTTCTCATTCCTGCCACAGATACGGTATTTGTAACAAGGCCCAATACAAAATCGCCCTCGATTATTTCGCCGTCATGCTCTACCGTCATTTTATTGCCGGCTATTTTCGGAAGACGTTTTATTGCCTCCATCACATAAGCGGCATGTCCGAAAGCTTTCTTTTTATTCTGGGGGGTTTCATAAGAAACATCGGTAAAAGCACCGAATCCTGCCACATACACAAAATACTCGCCGTTGAATTCCCCTATATCGTAATCAAAATATACCCCGTCCATTATTGCCGCTGCTGCGTCCGTCATCTTTGTGGGTATTTCCATGCTTGCCGCAAAATCGTTTGTAGAGCCTGCGGGAATATATCCCAGAGGTATTTTTTTATCCTGCTCCATTAACGCCTTTACTACTTCACTTAGAGTTCCGTCGCCTCCCGAAGCAACAATCAGATCATATTCCGACGCCTGTTCTTTCACCTTTTTATATCCGTCCATAGGTGCCTGAGTCGGATAAGATGTAACCTCATAACCGTTCTTTGTAAATATATCAATTAAATCGCAAAGATTAGACTTTACCTGTCCTTTTCCCGCCAAAGGATTAAAAACAAATAACAGCTTTTTTGTCATTGCATTTATCATACCTTTCATATAAAATGAATAATCTGACATTTATACTAACTCAAAACACAATATTTTCCTGCAAAATAATTTTATCACATTTTGTAAAAACAGTCAAGTAATTAAGAGATTTTTAAGATTTACTCCCAGACCGAATCACCCAGATTTGAAATAAACGCTGTAAGCTCCTCTGCCATTTCATTCTGTTCTGACAATCTGGGATGACCGGGAGTCGCCTTACCGGCACGTTTATATTTCAGATAATAAATCTTATCATCGCCAAGCTCTTCTGCAATTTCCTCCACCGCTTTATCCCAGCCGGGTGCGTGCTGCAAAACCGTAAGGGTAAGCACAAATACCGCCTTTGGATATTTAGTCCTCAGATCTCTGATAATCTTTTTGTAAGCGTTTTTCCATTTGATTCTGTATTCAGCGTCGTCAATATCAAAATCATCAAAGCCTTCGTGGTGAGAATCGTTCTGACCCACTGCAAAAATCACAACATGAGGAATATATCTGTCAAAATCCCATTTTGTTATTCCGCCTTCGGGAAAATAGCACAGTTTATCATAAGCAGATTCCATTCCGATAAAATCGGGAGCGTGATAATAACCTGTGCCGTCAAATATTGCAATTCCGCCCTGTGCAATATTGTTGATCTCAGCTCCCAAGTTTCTTGCAGTAGTCATTGAATATGAATGCCATGCATTATCAAAAACTGCCTGATGATCCTCAGGATCGCATTTTGCCGTGTATTCCACCGCTTCGCAGACAGCTCCCGCTGAAACAGAATCTCCGTAACATTCTATTCTTCTTTCAGGCTTAGGTTTTGCCGGAAGAGCTTCTCCTTTAACGTCGAAGCCTTTGAATTCAAAATAATGAGTTGCGTCCTGACGCTTGAAAATCACCACTTCATGTTCAGCGTCTTCAAGCCCCTGTGCAATGGGAAGATATTTTTCCTCTTCACTTTCATCAAGTCTTATTTTGCTTTCTTTTCCGTCCACAAGTATTCCAAGCTCGTTAATAAAATAGAGCCAATGATTAACTACTCTTGCACCCACCGCCGTTCCTTTGAAACGAAGTGTGATACTTGAACCTGCGAAAATAATTTTAGGAGATCCGGGATCGGTAAAATCCACACGGCCCATATATGAAATCTTATCGCTGTCCGCAGGAATAAAATTCATATCTTTAATTTCTTTCTGCACTTTAAAACACGTCCCTTTAAATTATTTTAATGTGGCAACGCCGTTATTGTCAAATTCATAGACCTTTCCGTCAATAGTTTTAGTACAGTTTGTATACGGCTTTCCCTCTTTGTTGTTATAATATTTATATGTATTCCAGACAACCCAACCGGATTTAAGATAACCATGCTCGCCGAAATTATAATAAACATCGTCAATTATAATCGGTCCACGTATCATTCCTCCGTTGTAGAAATAATACTTTTTCCCGTTTAAGGTTGTCCAGCCTCTTCGTAAAACTCCGTTTCCGTCAAAATAATATTCAACCCCGTCAATTACATTGCGTCCTGTAAGAGCCTTACCGTTGCTGCCGAAATAATATGTGCCGGCATCGGTATTGACCCACATATTTGTTTCCATGCCCTTTTCGGACATATAATAAATTCCGTTACCGTCTGAAAAAACGCCGTAAACAAGATGACAGTCATTATCGAAGAAATAATTTTTATTCTTGATTTTATGCCAGCCGGTAACTGCAAATCCGTCCTCAGCGAAATAATATGTATATCCGTCTACGGATTTAAACTTATTTACAATCCACGGATTTTTATCGTCCTCCGATGTATGCTTATACCCTCCGTCAACCTCAACAAGACCGTTGCTAAGGACACCGTCATCAGAAAAATTATATTCATCCCCGTCTATAGTAACCGTACCGGTTGCGGCAGCTCCGCACAATCCGAAATAATAGGTTTTGCCGTCAACAGTTCTCCAGTCGGTTGCTTTCTCACCTGTTTCCTCATCGAAATAGAATAAATATCCGTTAATTTCTCTGAAGCCGTAAACCATTTTATAATTTTCATCAAAATAAGCCTGACCGAATATGCTGCTTCCTATTTTTCTGTATGCACCAAGCATATAATTATCATAAGTTCCTGTCTTGAACCTGCTGTTAGCCTTCTCAAGTACAGATTTTTCCTCGTCGGTCAATTCGCTGTATGTTTTATCCTTGACTTCGGCACACTGCCGGAAATCCAGGATATCTGTTTTTTCCTCCGATGTATATGCCCTTGTTTTTGCAAATCCTTTAACCGCTGCATGAGTTTTGGTATCAAAGAAGTAAGTGTCACCGCCGTCTTCAAACAGTCCCGAATGAGCAACTCCTGCACGTCCCAGATAATAAAGCTTGTCATTTATGGTATGCCAGCCTGTCATAAGTCTGTACTTACTGTCAAAGCAATATGTTTCGCCGTCGATTTTAGTAAAGCCTTTAGCAGCACCGTTCTTTAACGTAAAATAATACTTATTTCCGGAATATTCAAACCAACCGTTTTTCATAATACCCTGATCGCTGAAATAATAAGTTTTTCCGTCAATTTTCTGCCAGCCTTTGACCATATGATAATTTTCATCAAAATAATATATCTCTCCGTCAATTTTGGAGAAGCCTATATCAAAAGCCCCTGTTTTTTCATTCGCATGAGTATATTTGTTACCGTCCTTTTTCCAGCCGGTAAACATTACTCCCGTGTCGCTGAACAGATACTTTTTTCCGTCCAACTCATGAGAACCCACAAGCATATGACCGTCGGCAGCAAAGCAATAGCTCTTGCCGTTGATTTCATAAAAGCCTGTTGCCATTTCCCCGCTTTTCAGGAAATAAAATCTCAGATCATTGGATTCGACCCAGCCGGTTATCATCTTTCCCTGTTCATCATAATAATAGCTTTTTCCGTCCACAGTCACAAAGCCTGTATCAGGAAAACCATGTTCATCGAAGAAATATTCTTCTTCCCCTACCGTACAAAGACCGGTTCTGAATATACCCGATTCATCTGAAAGATGATATTCCACTCCGTCAATGGTAACGGTACCTTTCTGCATAACGCCGTTTCTGTCAAAATAATACTTATCTCCGTCAAATTCCTGCCAGCCTGTCAGAATATATCCGTTTTCATCGAAAAGATAGGAAGAATTGTTTATTTCCTGAAGTCCCACAGCACGCTCACCTGTTTCAGGCATAACATAAAACATCTTGCCCAGAAAGGTAGTATGCCAGCCGGAAGCAAAATTTGAAACATAAAAAAGATAACCGCCGAAAAGCAGTGCCATAATTGCGGTACATATTACAACAGTCTTTTTTAAATTATCATTATTTAAATTTATTTTTCTGCCGAGATAGCTGTCGGGAAGCCCCGGATTTTCTGTTATCATAACATCCTCGTTTCAAAAATAAAGTCTATATAAAAATTAAAAAAACGTTTTAACTTCTTCAGGAACATTATAGCACAACCAATCTGACTTTTCAAGCACATTAACAACAAGTTAAGAAACAAAATTATTCCATAAAAAATAGGTGGAACACAGCGTAACCTATCCGTTAAGGCGTGCCGTGTCCTTTATCTTTTGTGAATACAATACGATATCAGGACGCCGTCCCCTACAAGAAGTAAAAACAAAGGGGCGGTCAAAGACCGCTCCCTGCATTGTGTGCGTTTTACGTTTTTTCAAATTTAGATTTTGTGGCTGTGTAGTTGCAGAGGCACGGCGTAACCTGTCACTCCAACACACATTTCTTACTTTTCACCTTCATACGGATTTACATGTACCATACAATGCTTAACATCGGGAAAATCATTTTCGATTTTCTCATGAACATTCTCTGCGATCTGATGCGTTTCCCACAAGGTTTTATTACCGTCTGCGGCAATTTCTACGTCAACATATATTTTTGAGCCGAAAAGTCTGGTCCTGAGAAGATCCACAGCCTCAACGCCCTCTACATTTTCCGCCGCACTGCGTATTTCTTCGGTAACTTCATTGGAACATGATTTATCAACCATTTTATTCATGGCTTCTTTAAATATATCCACAGATACTTTTAATATGCACAGACATATGAATACGCTTGCCACCGGATCAAGTACCGGATAGCCAAGCCTTGAACCCAGAATACCGATAAAAGCACCAATTGACGAAAGTGCGTCCGAGCGGTGATGCCATGCGTCAGCCATCAAGGCGTCGGAACAGATTTTCTTAGCGGCGGCTCTGGTATACCAATACATAGCTTCCTTTGTTACAATAGAAATTACTGCCACGATCAACGCCGCTTTGCCCGGAATTGCCAGTTCTCCGTAATTTCCTCCGAAAATCTTGCCAAGCCCCGAAGCTCCGATTTCCAGACCTGTTATCGCCAGAATAACCGCCAGTACTATTGACGCCGCACATTCAAATCTTTCATGACCGTACTGGTGATCCTTATCGGATTTTTTATTTGACAAAGAAACGCCTATCATAACTATAAACGTGCTGAAAACGTCCGAAGCGGAATGAATTGCGTCGGAAATCATTGCACCCGAATGAGCAACAAAGCCCACAATCAGTTTACCTATTGAAAGCAAAACATTTACAATAATACTTACTCTTGAAGTATGAATTGCTATTTCTTTATCTGTTCTCTGCTTCTTCATTAATGTCACCCCATGTAAAAAAACGATATATAATAAGAACTTTTTTGTCTGTTTCAGGCATACACCCAATCGTCTTAGTGAGATTACGGTGAACAGCCCTTAATTTAAAGTATATGCCTATACCTATTCGTCCTGTGAACGCCAAATTACATTAACAGATATTATATACCCACGGAGAACAAAAATCAATAGCTTTTTAAGAATTATTGCAAATTTTTTGAATAAAGGAAGATATAAGTCGTTGCTATGATAAGTGTAATTTAAAATACCATTGACAAATACATATAATATAGTGTAAAATGAATTTAAGCAATAGCTTCAGAATATTAAAAAGGACGATGATTTATGGACGATGTCGGGCGATTATGGTACGGCGTTATAATTTGTGCAGTAATTTTACTGCTGATGTTTTTCTTTAATTTGTGTGAAAATGTTATAATTGAAATTAACGATTCCAAGGCTAAAAAGCTGACCGAAGAACACAGACGAGGCAAACAGCTGAAAAAAATTCTTGAAAAGCCTAACAGGCTGGTTATGACAAATCTTATTTCAAGAGCTATAATGATTATTGTTCTTTCTGTTACGTCTACGGTTTACTTTTTTGAGCCTCTTACTAAATTGATTTCAAACATTTTCGGAATTTCAGCAAATAGTAAAACTGCATACTATTTAATTTGTTTACTGTCGTTTTTTATAATCATCTGCATTTTTGCTGTATTAATTACTGTTTTCGGTATTAATCTTCCAAAAAGAATCTCTTCGGGAGAAAAAATATCCGATCGGTTTATTCTTAATGTATGCGGAATTTACAGAGTTTTTCTGAGCATTTTTCTGCCTCTGGAAGCAGTATCCTCTGCAATCACTACTTTGATTCTGAAAATATTCGGAGTTAAATCCGATGGAAACCGTGAGGCTGTAACCGAAGAAGAAATACGAATGATGGTTGACGCTGTCAACGAAACCGGCGGTATAGAAGAATCCCAGGCTGAAATGATAAACAATATTTTCGAGTTTGACGACCTGGAAATCAGTGAGGTCATGACTCACCGTACCGATGTAACGGCAGTAGAGCTTAATTCTCCCGTTTCAGAAGCCGTAAAACTGGTGCTTGATAAAGGATTTTCACGTATTCCCGTCTATGAAGAAACCATAGACGACATATGCGGTGTGGTTTTTGCTAAAGATCTGCTCAAGCTGACTTTATCAGACAACCCGGAAAATATGCAGCTTAAAGATTTCATGAGAGAAATAAAGTACGTCCCCGAAAGCAACAGCTGCGGAGAGCTTTTTGAGTATTTCACATCGCAAAAAAATCATATAGCCGTAGCGGTTGACGAATACGGAGGCACTGCCGGCATTGTAACCATGGAAGATCTTGTTGAATCCATTGTGGGAAACATTCAGGACGAATATGACGACGAAGCGGAAGAAATACAGGAAATTACGCCTAATACCTTTGACATCATAGGCAAAGCCGACTTCAAAGACGTTATGGAGGTTCTGGGCAAAAAGCCCCCCGAGCATAACGAATATGACACAATCGGAGGCTTTGTAACAGATCTGCTGGGATACATTCCGGAAGACGATCAGACCCCTGAAATCAAATGGGAAAACATAGAGTTTTCAGTAATAAAAGCAAAAAACAAGCACATTGAAAAGCTGCGTGCCGTTATCAAGAAAGACAAAACTTCACAGGAAAGCAAAACAGCTGTGCAAAACTGAGGATCAGGAATGAAATTATTTAAGAAATCTCTTTTAATATTTAATGCGGTTTTAATTTTACCCGTTATGTCCGCCTGTTCCCTTAAAGGGACTCCGATAGGCGACAATCCCGACCTTTCGGAAAGGACTTCATATTACTATATAAGCAATATCTATGAAAATAATCCGGGACAAGCGGAAAAAATTGCAGTTATAAACGAAAAAACATATAACGATACCATAAAAAGAAAAACCGATGTGACAAAATATATTCCGAAAGCCACGGAGTATTACTCAAAAAAACTCAGCGACGATGAAAAAAGAGTTTACAGTCAGATTTATAAAGGCTTGATAAACTACGAATCGGATATAACTGTTGCAAGCAAAACCGTATCAAAAGATGACATAAATGATTTCATCACATACATTACCTGCACGTCGCCGCAGATACACCAGTTAGCCGCAAGCTATGGGATATACACTGACAGAGCGGGCTATGTTACCGGCCTGAAAATGAATTACAGCCGTTCCGAAGAGCAAGGTGTAAAAGAACTTGAAGCTCTGCAAAATGAAGTAAAACGCATTGCCGAAAAAGCCGACAAGCTTTCGGATTTTGAAAAGCTGAAGTATTTTCATGACCAAATCATTCTCAAATGCGATTATGACGACAGCGGTGAAAATCCATACTCGGCTTACGGTTGTCTGATAGACGGCAAAGCGGTTTGCGAGGGCTATTCCAAAGCCATGGCTCTTTTATGTGAGCAATCCGGGATTCCGTGTATCAATGTAGTAGGTACTGTCACGGAAGAAAACGGCGAAACACAATCACATATGTGGAACATGGTTGAACTCAGCGGAAAATGGTATCACATTGACGTTACATGGGACGATCCCAAAGATGTTTTCAGCAGCGATTATATCAGATATGACTATTTCAACCTTGACGATGAAAGCATAAGTTCCGATCATGAACTGAAGACTACCGCATACATGAAATATCCTGTGGCAGACAGCAGAGAATACAATTATTTCATCAAAAACGGACTGTATATCAAAGAAAGCGATGACGTTTCCGAATCGGTTTTATTTGCTGTGGAACAGAGTTTAAAAAACTCGGACAAATATGTAAGAATCAAATGCCAATCGGAAGAAAAATTCAAAGAGGTCAAACAAGAAATCTTCAACAAAGAGAACCACAACTTTTTCAACATATTAAGAACCGCCGCAAAAAAATATGACTCGAATATTAAATGCAATCAATACGCCATTGCAGAAAATGAAAATACGTTGGTTTTTACAATTCAACTAAAAGAATAAGCCTCACTTTTGTGAGGCTTGAGAGTGTCGAAAAACTATAAATTGCCGAATATTAAAAGTTTAGGTCAAGCCTTTTCAAAGGCTTGCAGGGGTCAAGGGGACAGCGTCCCTTGTCGCTCGTCGCAACGAGCGAAATACCCTTTCGTCAGGCTGTCCGCACAGG
>JBJERB010000063.1:44447-45864 GCA_051882055.1 Oscillospiraceae bacterium | reverse complement strand
ATAACAGCCATTGTGAAAATCTTTTTTATCTTCATAATTCCAACCCCTTTATTATAGGCTTCACTTAATCACCAAAGGATATTCCCAAATCTCTTGCGGTTTTTACCATTTGGTCATCTACAGGAACAAGTTTAGATTTTCCTGCAATTTCAGCTAAAGGATTTTCAGAAACCTTTTCATTTATCATTGCAACAGCGTAGCCGTACTTTTCTTTAGAAACAAGCTGTGCCGCTCTGACACCAAACTGTGTGGCAAGTACTCGGTCATACGCCGACGGGCTTCCGCCTCTCAGCATATGTCCGGGAACGCATACTCTTGTTTCAAGTCCGGTTTTGGATTCAATCTGTTTGGCAATACGATTAGTTGCAGTGGTAATTCCCTCTTCTGCACGTTTTTTTGCACGTTCTTTCTTTTTCATTTTTGCTTCATTAACATCAAAAGCACCTTCGGCAACAGCAAGAATTGAAAAACCTTTTCCGCTTTCGTTTCTCTTTTCACATGCCTCGCAAAGTTTATCAATATCATAAGGAATTTCAGGAAGAACGATCATATCCGCACCGCCGGCAACTCCTGAATACAAGGTCAGCCAGCCTGCTTTATTTCCCATTATTTCCACTACCAGTATCCTGCCGTGAGAATTTGCGGTAGTGTGAAGTCTGTCAATTACATCAGTAGCAATATCCACAGCTGTATGGAAACCGAATGTAACGCTTGTTCCCCAAATATCGTTATCAATAGTTTTAGGAAGTCCGATAACATTAAGACCTTCGCTTGAAAGAAGATTAGCGGTTTTATGCGTACCGTTTCCTCCCAAAGTCAAAAGACAATCAAGCTTTTGCTTTTTATAAGTTTCCTTCATTTGTTTTACTTTGTCAACATTGTCTTCTTCCACTACTTTCATAAGTTTAAACGGCGTTCTCTTAGTACCGAAGATAGTTCCGCCTGTAGTAAGTATACCGGAAAAATCAGACTGATTCATTTCTTTGCACATGTTATTGATAAGTCCGTAATATCCGTCCTGAATACCGACGATTTCAACATCGTTTCCAAACTGATGATAACAAGCCTTAGCAACTCCACGGATAGTAGCGTTAAGACCGGGACAGTCGCCGCCGCTTGTAAGAATACCTATTCTTCTTTTCATAAAAAACACCCTTTCATACAATTAATATATAACTTGCAGTATAAATGCTGTTATTTATTCTTTAAATAAATTATTAAATTCACAGTAATTTATATCATAAATATCCCCGTCCGGGCTAAGACGTTCAAATTAAACAGCAGAAAACTCAATTTCATCTCATAAACGGGCTGTCGAGGACAAAGCGAATGTGCCTTTGGCACACACGCTTGCGCCCCTACATAGCGGGGTCAATGCTTTGTATCATAACAAACCGATATCGTGTATTGCCCCGTC
>JBJERB010000063.1:11101-44347 GCA_051882055.1 Oscillospiraceae bacterium | reverse complement strand
TTGCCCCGTCTGGGCTAAGACTATTATATCAGATTTGTACAATACTTTCAAGTACTCACTTTTATTTTTTATTACTTTTATGGCAATAGCTACTTTGAGTAATCACTATAACAAAGATACAAAAATCATTTATTTACATGAGTGTTGATTTTTTTGTTTACATATGATAAAATTAAATCAAGTTAATTGAAATACATATTTAAGGAAAGGAAAATAAATATAATGAACAACAAAAAACCGCTCTTTTTAAGAATAATAGTTTTAGCTATAGTTGCAGTATTAATTTTAGGTATTGTAATAAGTGCTGCTTACATGGCAGTATAATAATGCCTTAAGCAAAAACTTTGCAGAAAGGAACACATTTATAAATGGTACACATAGGAAACAGTTGGGATGAACTTCTGGCAGAAGAATTTAAAAAGGATTATTATCTTAATTTAAGAGAGTTTTTGAAGTACGAATACTCTCATTATCATGTTTATCCAAACATGTATGATATTTTCAATGCTTTAAAATACACAGATTATCCCGACGTTCGTGCAGTAATATTGGGGCAGGATCCTTATCACGGTCCGGGTCAGGCACACGGTTTATGCTTTTCGGTGAAAAAAGGAGTTCAGCCGCCTCCGTCTTTGAAAAATATATTCAAAGAAATGCAGTCGGATTTGGGTTTAACTCCTCCTCAATGGGGAGAACTTACACCTTGGACTAAGCAGGGAGTGCTTTTAATGAACACTGTTCTTACAGTCCGTGAAGGTCAGGCAAACAGCCACAAAGGAAAAGGCTGGGAACAGCTGACTGACGCAGTTATCAAAAAACTGAATGAAAGGGACAAGCCTATTGCTTTTATTCTTTGGGGTGGAAATGCCAGAGCTAAAAAAGGCCTTATAACCAACCCAATCCATGGAATATTTGAAGCCGCTCACCCCTCTCCCCTATCGGCATTCAACGGATTTTTCGGATGCAAACATTTTTCTAAAGTAAATGAGTTTCTTATACAAAATGACATGGAACCAATAGACTGGAAGCTGACATAAACTTGATATATAAATCTAAGAGGCTGATGCTTATTTATTGCAACAGCCTCTGTTTTTTTATTATTTATGGTTTCTTTGGTATCTGTATTGCCATAGTGAAAATACCGAATATAAGCTGATATATCAGCACAAGAGTAGGTGTGATCTGTACAAAAGCACCGGTTATCATCATGATCAAAGCAAGAACAGCACCAAGTACCGTTGCACCAAACTGCATTGCAATTCCCAGATGAGATATAAATTTTAATCTTTTAGCTCCTATTATAAGCATTGCAAAGGACGGGAAATGACCCGAACAAAGCATAGAAGCCGATACCCTTGGGACATATTCGGTTTCATTCTCATAATCCTTATGATATCTGAATGACAAAAGTTTTAAGGAAGAAGGATTTACATTAAAAAGCTCGGAAAGGAAATTCAAATTAATGAAGCCGTCTACTGTTCTTATTACTGTAGTGATACCCTCGTTGTCCAACTGCTGAAGCCAACGTGATACCGACAAGCTGGCATTTGCTCTTACAACAAACAGAGTTGATACTACTCCGGATATAGAAAGATACAATACTATATTTCCTTTTGCGTATTCTTTTTCCTTTGCAAGAGTTGGGATTCCTTCGATTGAATGATTCTCCATAAGTTCTCTTGTTCCCAAAAGCACACGCTTATTTTCAATCCATCCGGACAACCCAAGACCGTCTTCATAAATATAGCTCTCAACCGGATAAAGCATTTCGGTTTTACCACGTAGCATTTTATAAAAAGTAGGCTTAAGTATACTGTTTGCCTGACAGGCAAGACTTGCAGCCATTAGAATACATTCTTCAATCATAGTTGAACTCAGCAGCTTAAGATTAACAAAATCAACCATTCCATCAGGGAAAAGCTGCTGTGCGTCAACAAGAACGGAATTTGTATCGGCAAACTCCTCTACTGAAGAATATCCCAGCATAACAGCAGAGTAATGTAAATATTTTTTTGAGGCTTTAGCCAAAGGAACATTGACCACCAGCATCAGAACCAAAGAAGAGCATATTGAAATTGTTCCGGAAATTGCAGAAAGCATAACAAAGAAATGCTCCACAAAACCGGAGGAATGTCTGTCGCATATAAGTGAAAGCAATCCGATTACAATACCTGCAAGGGCAACAAGGGGCGTAATCTTTTTAGCGAATTTATCGGAAATATCGGAAGAGTATGAATTCTTCATAAAGTCTTCAACAAATTCAGTCTTACGCATTGTAGCAAGCTCCGGGAAATCGTTCAGCGATCCTCTTGTAAACTTACTTGCTACGTCTTCGTTATCAATATTTATAAGTGCATAACGGTCATATTCACCGGCAGCGTATCTGAAATTACGTTCAGCACGTTTAACTATAAGCATTTTTCCCCATGTATTAAACACAAGTCCGGCGATTGATACGGACATATACATATGGAAAAAGCCGTCCTGTATTATTTCGGGATCAAAAAGCATAATTATTCCTGTAATTACCGAAACAAAAATACCCAATGCCGCCAGGCTATCGCAATCCGCATTTCTCTTAAACAGCTTTTTAATTCCTGCCAGCAAAACAGTATAAGAGACTCCCATTGAAATAATACCCAGAATGGTATTTGTGAATACATAGGCAGACGGATTTACCGTTCTGTCAAATGCTTTCACCAACGGAAGACCGAAATCATTACCAAAAGAAATCAGAATACTGAAAATTCCGGTAAACAGCAAAACGCAAAGTCTCAATGTAAGATTGCTTTTAACCTGAATAATATCTCTGAGAATTCTTGAAGCCTGATCATAGCTTTCAAACTCTTTCTGACCCGATTCATTTCCCTTTGATTCTTCATTGGCTGAGTTGTTTTCCTCAACTGTTTTCAGCTTAAAGCTATCAATCTTTTTCTTTCTTCTCTCATAAATAATCTTGGTTTTTTCTTCATATGTGGCATTCTCAGGAATATCCACCGCTTTGTCAAACTCTTCGGTTTTAGGTATAATTTTTCCCGTCAGACCCATATCAATATCTTTTACATTCGGACGGTTCACCGGAGTAACCTGCTGGTTCTTACAAACAGAACCACGTTCTCTTCTCATCTTCATAAGATTACTTATTATTGCAGCATTTTCAGCATTCCGCAAAGACTCACGTTTCTTTTCGTCACGTCTTGCGACAGCATTTTCAGCATCTAAAGGCTCAGTATTCTCCTTATGCTTATGATGAATTTGTTTTGCACTATGAGTCTTCTTTATATGTACAGTCTCTTCAGGAGATCCAGATATCTTTTTTTCATCATTATTTTTCAATATGTCATTATCCGCCGATTTTTTATCGGAGAATTTATCAGCCATAAATTTATCCAGATCTTCAGATGTTTTGTGAGAATTATCAGGCTCATGTTTAGCAACACTTTGAACATTATCAGTATTATTATTAGGTGTTTCTGCTTTTTGTTCAACATGGGCGTCTTTATCCGTTTCTGAATTTATTTTTACGGATTCAAGATTTCCGTCCTTATCATAGGAACGTTTTGAATACTCGGCGATTATATCCTCCAAAGAAAATTTATCAGCCATTTCATTTCACTCCATTACGTTTTTATTTCACAGTCCTTCGCTGTCTTACAATTTCGTACATAAATATTCCCGCTGCAACCGATGCATTAAGAGAAGTAATTTTTCCTGCCATAGGAAGGCTCAAAAGAAAGTCGCATTTCTCTTTTATCAAGCGACCCATACCGAACCCCTCGGAACCAATCACAAGTCCCACCGGGCCGTCAAAACTAACATTTGAATAATCTTCTCCTGCACCGTCAGTTCCGTAAATCCATATACCTTTTTCCTTAAGCATATCCAAAGTCGCCGCAAGATTTGATACTCTTGCAACCGGAAGCCAGCTTGCCGCTCCGGCAGAGGTTTTAAACACCGTATAATTCAAAGATGCACTGCGTCTTTTGGGTATAATTATTCCATGAGCCCCGGCAGCTTCAGCTGTTCTGATTATTGCTCCCAGATTATGAGGATCTTCAATTTCATCGCATATTATTACAAACGGATCTTCACCCTTTTGCATAGCAATGTCAAGTATATCGTCTACGCTTACATATTCAGCACATGCACCGACAGCTATAACCCCTTGATGAGAAGCTCCTCTGCTCATATTATTCAATTTCTGATCAGTAACTTGCTTTACCGGGATATTTCTATCTTTTGCCATTTTACAAATCAGAGATACAGAGCCTCCTGCTTCCGAATTAACATAAACCAGGTCGATAAGTTTATCGGCTTTCAAAGCCTCAATAACAGGGTTACGCCCAATTATCAAATCGCTGCGTACTTCCTCGTTTTTATCATTCCGCTCAGGCTTAAAATCTCTGTTACGATTATTCTTCATGCTATTTAATCCTTTTAAACGAATTTATACAAAATACATTATAACACAAAAAACCTCAAAAGCCAATAGCAAATGAGGATTTTTTTATTTCTTTATACAATTTCAACAAATAATGAAAGCTTTTTTATACAAAAATCACCCGGAAGTTTATTATCAAAAGATTTATCATGGACTTGCCCCGTCATGGAGCGGAGAACATCCTCCTAAATTATAAAAAACAGACCCATGACAATAAGTGCTGCCATAATCAAGGCGAACATAGAAAGCATAAATTTTCTTTGTTTATACAACGGAATCTTACCAAAGCCTGACATAACCGAATTATAATATTGCTTTGATTTTTTATTCAATACATCCGGTGGAATTTGTCCGTTTTCAGCTTTAACAAACAATAAAATTTTTTCAAAGCATTCATTATTTGGACATTTTATTTCGATGATTTGTTTATTAATACCTCTAAGCATTTAGTTTCAACACTCCGAATTTACAAGTTTTTAGTCATCAATGTTATTATTGACACAAAATTGACCTATAAACATTAAGTTTTCAAAAAAATGTTGAAAACTGTGTTGAAACGGTTAATTTACTTTTCGATTCTGTTGAAAACCTTGTTGAAAGCGTTGAAAACTCTCGGTTTTTTCGCATTATATGAATTACAAAACATCAACATGTCTAAAAAAATGTACAGAAAAGCTTTTTAATTGACAATTATTGTTTATTATTTCACGTATAAATATGAAATACATATTAACAAGCCCATATTTTAAAAAAATATTTGAAATTACTCCCTATTTTAAAGGGTTTGCAATGTTATGAATTTGTTTTAAGTAAAATTTACAATTTAAAATCATCAGTACAAAAAATTACTCAGTAAAAGTTCATATCGAGCTATTACACAAGCAAGAAAAAACAAGTACAAAAATATACTCTTTTATTCAGTGCCATGAATAAAATTATCTTGTGGTAAGAAACTTTATTGCCCTTTCAATTGAGTCTTTTGAATTTCCCCAATCAGCGTCTTTACCTGTATTACGATAATCGTACATATCACAAAAATGAGAAACATCTTTTTCCAGTATATTGAGATATTTCTTTACAAGTTGATTGCAGACATCAATAAACTGCTTTTGATATTTTTTATCCATATTCTCTTCGCATTTACATACAAGCATATCATAGTGCGGAAGACACAGCATTTCCTGCTCAGAGAGCAAATCTCGGAAATCCCTTGACTTTTCAAACATCTCGAAGAATGTCACCATAAGTCTTGACATTCCCCACTCTACTTTATTACACACAAAACAGTCATTATTTATTGCCGACACTTTCTTTCTTTTTGCTGTTTTACTTTCAAACAGACTCTTGCGTTCAAAAATGTGTTTTTGAATATCCTGAAGATGACTTTGCAGCATTAAAGCAAGAGAGAGCCTGTTACTGCATTTTTTCATTTGTTCAAAATGAGTCTTACAGAACCCCTGTTTATTGGTTTCTATCCTTACATCAGGTTCCATCATTGCAGCACCCATGATATACTCCACAGTTCTTTGCTCCAGCATATCTCTCATTCTGCACATGGGACATCCACATTTAGGCTCTAAAATTTCATTTACCGGAATAGTAAGCAAACTTTCACGCATAGACTTTTCTCCTTATAAAATATTGAAATTATTCTATAAATACAGTATAATATTTTTATAGGAATTTTTCAAGTGAACCGAGGTATTTTTTATGGATTACAAAGTTGATGGCAAAGACATAATAATAAAACAAGAGGATTTTGATCTTGACGACACCCTTGACTGCGGTCAGGCTTTCCGTTGGAACAAGATTGACCGGGACACATATCAGGGGTATTTTTTCAATACTCCCCTTTTGATAAAAAGTGAAAATAAAAAAGACGGAATTTTCCGCCTTTATAACACAAATGAAGATGAACTTAAAAATATATGGTGCAGCTACTTTGATTTTGAAACTGATTACGGCTCATTAAAAAAACGTTTCGCAGAAGACGAAACGTTATCAAAGGCCTGCGAATATGCAGGAGGAATACGCATTTTAAAGCAAAACAGCTGGGAAGCCTTATCATCGTTTATTATATCCCAAAACAACAATATCCCCAGAATAAAGGGAATCATCGGCAGACTGTGCGATCATTACAACAGCTATCCCGAACCGGCTAAAATGGCTTCTGAGACCGTTGAAAGCCTGAGCTATCTGCGTTCGGGATTCCGTGCAAAATATATCATAGACGCTGTTTCAAAAGTAAATTCCGGAGAATTAAATCTTGAACATATAAAATCCATGCCCATTGAAGACGCCAGAAAAGCTCTTATGAGCATAAAGGGCGTTGGTCCAAAAGTTGCCGAATGTGTTTTGCTTTTCGGAATGTACCGTACAGAAGCATTTCCTATAGACGTGTGGGTAAAGCGTGTAATGGAACGCTGGTATCCAAACGGACTGCCAGAATGCACAAAAGGCTTTGAAGGCATTGCACAGCAATACTTGTTCCATTACATAAGAACCAACAGATTGGACGAAAGTATTTAATTCTGTTTTGCATTATTTTCGTCAAGTAATTGTTTTTTCACATTCCAGAGCCTGTCAGATAAATCAACATAATAGGTATGGGGATTTTCAAAACGTTTGATTTCGTCCCACAATGTATCTATCTGTTTTTTGCAATATTCGCAAATTTCAGAAAATGACGGCTTATCATAAACTAATTTACCGTTTTTAAAAACAGGGATCTGCATTTCTTTTACATAAAAGTTTGTGATTTGCTTCTTCTTCCAAGTAAACGTGGGGTCAAAAAGTACAACGTCTTTTCCCTCGTCTATAACTTCATCATATACGCAAAGTTGGTCGGCAAGGGCTTTACCGCTTTCCTTATCATAAAAGCGATAAAACTTTTTGAAATGGGGCACGGTTATCTTTGCCACATTTTCAGATATTTTTATTTTGGGAATTATATTTCCCTGCTCATCTTCTACGGCCGATAATTTATACACTCCGCCGAAAACAGGATGCGATTTTGAAGTAATAAGACGTTCACCCACGCCGAACAGATCAACCTTTGCTCCTTGAAAAATCATATCTCTGATAAGATACTCGTCAAGAGAATTTGAAGCAACGATTTTACAGTCAGGATAACCTGCGTCATCAAGCATTTCCCTTGCTTTTTTAGAAAGATAGGTTATATCTCCCGAATCAATTCTTATGCCCTTTGGTCTTGCACCAAGGGGCTTTAATATATTGTCAAATGCTTTAATGGCATTAGGTATTCCGCTTTTCAGCACATTATAAGTATCCACAAGCAAAACCACGTCATTTGGATAACATTCACAGTATGTTTTAAAAGCTTCATACTCGTTATCAAACATCTGAATCCATGAATGAGCCATAGTACCGGTAGCCGGAAACCCATACAAACGGTCAGTAATGGTACAAGCTGTTGCTGAACAGCCTCCGATTCCGGCGGCTCTTGCACCCAGAACTGCAGCGTCCGGGCCATGGGCTCTCCGAGAGCCAAATTCCGACACAGCCCTGCCCTCAGCAGCTCTTACAATACGATTGGCTTTAGTTGCAATAAGTGACTGATGATTAACGGTAAGGAGTAAAAAAGTTTCTATAAGCTGGGCTTCAATGGCCGGAGCTCGCACAGTAATTATAGGCTCATTAGGAAAAACAACAGTTCCCTCAGGAACGGCATAGATATCCCCGTTAAATTTAAAGCATTTGAGATATTCAAGGAAATCCTCAGTAAACATATTTTTGTTTCTCAGGAATTCAATATCGTCATCAGTGAAATGAAGATTTTCTATATAATCAATTATCTGCTCAAGACCGCATGCTATTGCAAATCCACCGTCATCGGGAATTCTTCGGAAAAACAAATCAAAATAGCAGATCTTATCCTTCATTCCGCTTTTAAAATATCCGTTTCCCATGGTAAGCTCATAAAAATCACAAAGCATGGTATAATTCAAATTATTCACTTCTGACCTCCAAATTATCTTATCACCTTTATTTGCATTCCCTCAAGAACATCAAAACACTTTTCGTTCAGACTTTTATCAAAGCTGTCTGTACAGGAAGCGTCTACAACAATCTCCGCTTCGGGCAATGCTGATTTTACCATTACCGCATTGGAAAGGACGCATATATTTGATACAAGTCCCACAAGCTCGATTTTTTCATATTTTTTATCTTTAAGGTAATTTGCCAAATCAATGGACGGAAATGCCGGCTTTTCAAATATCATATCTTTTTTATCTACAGATTTTGCAACTTCACCGTATAATTCATGCCCTTCAGTACCCTTTATACAATGAGGCACAGGCAAGTTTTTTCCCTCAAATGTATCAAGATAGTTTTTTTCATGGGTATCCATTGTAAATATAACATGGTCACCGTTTTTATGATACATTTTTATTTTATCGGCAATTTTAACATCTAACAAGGAAGCGTCGGGGAATCCCAACGCTCCGTCAACAAAATCATTTTGATAATCAACAACAATAAGCAAATTCATTTTTCTTCACCAAACAATTATGCAAGGGAATATTTCTTTGAATATTCCTCAATAAGTTCTTCATAATCAGCAGGACCGTTTCTATGCAATTTATCAAGGTATTCATGCTTTTTCAAATTATCATAATGAACATTCTGTGCAATAAGGTAAATTGCAATATTCGAGCAATGATCTGAAATTCTCTCTACATTAGTGAGAATATCAAGGAAATTAATACCCATTTCTATATTACAGATACCGTTTTTCGCTCTGTCGATCTGAGTGGATTTCAGCTCCTCTACAAGTCGGTCAACAACTTCTTCAAGAGGCTCAACTCTTGTAGCTATATCCATACTCGTGGTTTTTGTTGCGTCTATTGCAAGTCTTATGATATCCTGTATAGCATTAAACAGAACCGTCAATTCTCGTCTCGCTTTATCCGAGAACCTACCCTCTTTCTCATACAGAGATTCAGCCGTTTCCATAATATTTACCGTATAATCTCCGATTCTTTCAAACTCGGAAATCAAGTGGAAAAGTGTTGTGACAGCCCTTGAGTCGTCTTCACTCAAATCACAGGCATTAAGTTTTATCAGATAAGATCCTACTCTATCCTCAAGCCTGTCAATAAGGGTTTCACGTTCATTTATTTTATCTACTATTTTTAAATCATACTTATCAAAGAGAGTTCTGACATTAACAAAATTTTTATATGCTGACTCTCCCATCTGAACAACAGCTTCCCGTGACTGAGAAATTGCTACATTAGGGTTGAGCAGAAATCTTTCGTCCAAAAGATCTTCTTTTGTATAGATTTCATCGTCTTCATCATTTTTCTTATCACGGATCGTAATACGAGCCAGTTTTTCAAGCAAAGTATAGAACGGCAGGAAAAGTGCTGTTACAACAACGTTAAACAGAGTATGGAAATTTGCTATACTTCCAACGTCAAACGGCTTATCCCAGAAAGAAAATCCTATTGTATATTGCAGGATATAAACTGCCACAAGGAATACTATGGTACCGATTGTATTGAAATATACATGGATCATTGCAGCACGTTTAGCATTTTTATTACCACCGATACTTGAAAGTACGGGAGTAATACATGTGCCGATATTCTGACCCATTATAATCGGAAAAGCAGAAGCAAAGCTTATAAGACCTGAAGCTGACAAAGCCTGAAGAATTCCTATTGATGCAGCGGACGACTGAATGACAGCAGTAAATATTGCACCCACCAGAACACCGAGAATAGGATTTTTAAGGGTTGCAAAGATAGTTTCAAACTGTGGAAGCTCAGCCAATGGAGCAACTTCATTCTGCATAAGTAACATTCCCGTAAAAAGAATACCTATACCCATAAATATCTCACCGGTGGTTTTAGTTTTATTCTTTTTAGCCGTCATAATTATAATAATACCAACTATAGCAAGAATTGCAGAGAAATTTGAGGGTTTACACAGCTGAAGGAAAAATCCGGCACTATTATCGTCTTCAAGATTGGCAAGCCTTAAAATCTGGGTAGTAACAGTTGTACCGATATTTGCACCCATGATTATTCCTACTGCACCTTTTAGTTTAAGTAATCCTGCATTTACAAGCCCAACCACTATAACTGTAGTTGCAGAAGAAGACTGGACTGCTGCGGTAACCAATGCACCAAACAAGATTCCGGAAAAAACGTTACTTGACATTTTTGCCAGTACCTTTTCCATTAGTCCGCCTGACGCTTTTTCCAGACCGCTGCTAAGCACATTCATTCCATACAGGAACAGTGCCAGACCACCAAACATTCCTACCAGATTAAACAAATTCATTCATATCATCCTTTATTTCGTATTTTATATGAAATTATTTATCTCATTGATAAAACAAAGCCAAAGCCTCTATAAATACTTATGAGGCCTTGACTTCAATTCAATATTTACCTGAAACTGTGAGACGATTTAATGCTCGCTTCAATTTTTGTTCAGCTCTTTCAAATTCTTTATCGCTTTCATGCATTTTAATTGCATTTTCGGCTTTTTCCTTAGCCGACAATGCTCTGACAACATCTATATCTTCAGACCATTCAACCGCACTTGTTACAACAACTGTTTCCGAATTTGAAACTTTTACAAATCCGCCTGCCACGGCAGCTACTCGGTATTCACCGCCGTCTTTTTCTTTAATTTTTAACGCTGAAGGCACCAAATTAGCAACATAAGGCACATGACCTGACATTATACCTATGTTTCCTTCTTGAGTTTTTGAAATAATCTGAACTGCTTCTCCATCATAAAAAATCTTTTCAGGAGTTATAATCTTCAGTCTGAATGTATTCATAACAAATCTCCAAACATAAATTTAAACGGTAAACAAAAACAGTTAAGCGATAAATAAAATCTATTAAGCTTTACCTTTAGCTTTCTCCACAGCTTCATCTATTGTTCCCACAAACAAGAAAGCAGATTCAGGCAAATCATCATGTTTGCCCTCGATTATTTCTTTGAATCCTCTTACTGTTTCCTTAATAGGAACATATTTACCTTTCATTCCGTTAAACTGCTCGGCAACCGAGAACGGCTGCGACAAAAATCTCTGGATTTTTCTTGCACGGCTTACAGTAAGCTTATCTTCATCCGAAAGCTCATCCATACCCATAATTGCAATAATATCCTGTAATTCTTTATATCTCTGCAAAATTGACTGAACCTGTCTTGCGACCTGATAATGCTCGTTGCCGACAATCTCAGGAGTAAGAATCCTTGAGTTTGACTCCAGAGGATCAACAGCAGGATAAATACCCAATGAAGATATACTTCTCGAAAGTACTGTAGTTGCGTCAAGGTGAGCAAAAGTTGTTGCAGGAGCAGGGTCGGTCAAGTCGTCGGCAGGAACATAAACAGCCTGAACAGATGTAATCGAACCTTTATTGGTAGAAGTAATTCTTTCCTGCAAAGCTCCCATTTCGGTTGCAAGGGTAGGCTGATAACCAACGGCGGATGGCATTCTGCCAAGCAAAGCCGAAACCTCCGAACCCGCCTGTGTAAATCTAAAAATGTTGTCAATAAACAGAAGCACGTCCTGTCCCTCGACATCACGGAAATACTCTGCCATTGTAAGACCTGAAAGTCCGACTCTCATTCTTGCTCCGGGCGGCTCATTCATCTGACCGTAAACCAACACGGTTTTATCAATAACACCCGATTCGATCATTTCATTGTAAAGATCGTTACCCTCACGGGTTCTTTCACCAACACCGGTAAAAACAGAAATACCGCCATGCTGTTTAGCAATGTTATTAATAAGCTCCATTATAAGAACAGTTTTTCCCACGCCTGCTCCGCCGAACAGACCGATTTTTCCGCCTTTAAGATACGGAGCGATCAAGTCGACTACTTTTATACCTGTTTCCAGTACTTCATTTGAAGTTTTCTGCTCTTCAAAAGAAGGAGGCTCACGATGAATCTCCCAGCGTTCTTTTGTTTCAGGTGCAGGTTTATTATCTACAGGTTCCCCAAGCAGATTAAACATTCTTGAAAGTGTTTCTTTTCCTACGGGAACAGAAATCGCCTTTCCGGTGTCAATAGCTTCAGCACCTCTGACAAGTCCGTCGGTAGAACTCATTGCAATACATCTTACAACATCATCACCGATATGCTGTGCCACTTCCAATGTCAGCTTCGACCCATTCAATTCAATTTCAATGGCATTCAAAAGATCGGGAAGATTTTCTTTTGGAAAGCGAATATCAACTACCGCTCCAACAATCTGCACGACCTTACCTTTATTCAGATTTTCCATACAAATCACCATACCCTTAACTTGAAAGGCATTCCTTTCTTCGGAATTTCAATTTCCGGAAAATTAAATTTATTCATCCCTAAGAGAAGCCGAGCTGATTTCCGTCAACTCCTGGGTTATTACCGCCTGTCTTGCTCTATTATACAGCAGTGAGAGCTGATCAATCATTTCACTTGCATTATCGCTTGCGGATTCCATAGCAGTTCTTCTTGCAGCCTGCTCTGCAGCATAGGAATCTACAACTGCCGAATATATCAAACCGCTTATATACTGCGGAATCATACCGTCAAATACTGCTTCCGGAGAAGGATCATAAACAGTAAGTGCTCTGATATTTTCATCTCTTCCGTTATCCAGATTTTCAACAGGAAGGATCTGAACATTTACCGGATTTTGTGATAATGCAGACACCAATGTGGTATACACAAGCTCCACCTTATTATAATCTCCGGATTTAAAGCCGTCAAGTATAACATCGGTCATATCGGATACCGAATAAGCGTCAATGTTTTCGGCAACATTTGGATATGACATTACTACATCATAATCACGTTTTTCAAAATATTCAACTGCTTTTTTGCCTATTGCCATAATTCTAACCGATATTCCCTGAGAAGCAATTTCGTCAGCCCTCTGAACGGCAAGTTTAAGCAAATTTGAATTAAAACCGCCTGCCAGACCTCTGTCACCTGAAACAACTACAAGCAAAACGGCTTTATCTTCACCCTTTTGTGTAAATACCGATTTAAATGATCTATCCTCAGATATATCGCTCATTGTATCATAAAGCACTTTAAAAAACGGCTGAGCTGATTCAGCACGGATTTTAGCTTTTCGCATTTTGGACGAAGCCACCAGTTCCATAGCCTTTGTAATCTGCATGGTACTTTCAACGCTTTTTATACGCCGCTTAACGTCTTTCATATTTGCCGTTGCCATAAAACACTGATTCCTTTCCCGATATTCATGCCCAAAAGGCACAAAACCGTATTTTATGAAGCAATTATTTGGATCTTAAAAATCTCTCCACGCACTCATCAAGAGCAGCCTTCAGATTTTCTTCATTTTCTTCAGTAAGATCTTTTGTATCCTCGATTGACTTAATTATTTCCGGATGAGCCGAATCTATATAATCAAACAAATCCTTTTCAAATTCCGAAACATCTTCAACTGCAATTTTTTTAAGGTAATTATTTACCACAGCATAAATAATAATAACCTGATGTTCCACTGAAACAGGAGAATTTCTTCCCTGTTTAAGGACTTCCACAATTCTTTCGCCCTGTGCAAGTCTTTCCTTAGTATCTTTATCCAGATCAGAACCAAACTGAGAGAATGACTGAAGCTCTCTATACTGAGAATAAAGCAGCTTCAATGAACCCGAAACCTTTTTCATTGCCTTAATCTGAGCAGTACCTCCTACACGGGAAACGGAAATACCTGGGTTTACGGCAGGACGAATTCCCGAGAAAAACAATTCGGATTCAAGATAGATCTGTCCATCGGTTATTGAAATAACGTTAGTTGGAATATATGCGGATACATCTCCGGCTTGAGTTTCAATTATCGGCAAAGCAGTTATTGAACCGCCGCCGTATTCCTTATTGAGGTTACATGCTCTTTCAAGCAGTCTCGAATGCAGATAGAATACATCTCCCGGATAAGCCTCACGTCCGGTAGGTCTTTTAAGCAGAAGCGACATTGTACGGTAAGCCACCGCATGCTTTGACAAATCGTCATAAACGCACAAAACATCTTTCCCCTGAAGCATAAAATGCTCAGCCATTGCAACTGCCGAATATGGTGCTATATACTGAAGAGGAGCCATTTCCGACGCCGTAGCAGAAACAACTATAGTATAATCCATAGCTCCCGCTTTTGTCAGAATGTCAACTACATTAGCAACAGTTGATCTTTTCTGACCTATAGCCGTATAAATACAAATAACATCCTTGCCCTTTTGATTAATAATTGTATCGAGAGCTATAGCAGTTTTACCTGTCTGTCTATCTCCGATAATCAATTCTCTCTGTCCTCTTCCGATAGGAATCATAGAATCTATGGCTTTAATACCGGTCTGAAGAGGTCTGTCTACTTTTTGTCTTGTAATAATTCCAAATGCAGGGCTTTCAATAGGGCGGGATTCCTTCGCAAGTATTGCACCTTTTCCGTCAATAGGATTTCCAAGAGCATTTACAACTCTTCCGATAAGTTCATCACCGACAGGGACCGAAACAATTTTTTCCGTCCTTTTTACCTGTCCGCCTTCTTTGATTCCTTCATCTGAACCCAGCAGAACCACACCAACAAAATCCTGTTCCAGATTAAGTGCCATTCCCATTGTACCGTTCTCAAATTCGAGAAGTTCTCCCGACATACAGTTATCAAGTCCATGTACACGGGAAATACCGTCGCCAACTGTAACAACGGTACCCACATTATCAAGCTCCAGCTTTGAACGGTAATCCTTTATCTGCTGTTTTATAATACCTGTAATTTCATCAGGACGTAGTTTCATAACAAAAGACCATGCCTTTCACAAAATTTATGCAATAGTAGTATCTATCTGCTTTTTTAGCTTATCAAGCTTTCCCTTGACGCTCGAATCGATTTCCGTGTTTTCATATTTAACTATAATTCCGCCCAGAATAGACTTGTCGATTCTCTCATTCAGGATTATTTTTTTACCTGTAACTGAAGCAAGCTTATTAACCAGTTTTTCTTTAACAGTCTCACTCATCTTTTCATAAGCGGTAACCTTAACTTCAAGGATATTCATCTGCTTATTATACATGGTTTTAAACTCACTGTATATTCCGTCAAAAGCCTTTGCTCTTCCCTTATCTGAAAGAACACACAAAAAATCCAATAACAAATCCGATGTCTTCCCACCGAAAGTTTTATTCAATATTTCATGTTTGTCCGCTTCAGATATCAGCGGTGATGAAAGCAGATTTAAATATTCTTTGTTTTTGTCAAAGATTTCAACAGTCTGACGCATTTCATCATACACTTCTTCAAGGCAGTCATTTTCACAACACAATTCAAAAAGTGCAGACGCATATACTCGCTCCAATGTTTCTGCCATTTCCATGACCATTCCTTTCTAAGAGAATCCGCAGCATTTCATAAATAATCATTATTAGTTTTACATAACAATTACCGGCGTCATTTCACCTATTGTTAATGCCGCAGTCTAAAGGCTTTATCAATCAGGTATCTTAACCTATGCCGTCAATAAAGCTTTCAATAAGCTTTTCATTATCTTTAGTGCTGATTTCTTTTTCAATGACAGCCTCTGCTGCACTGAAAGCAATATCGGCAATTTCATCTTTTATCTGATTTACTGCTATTTTCTTTTCACGTTCAATTTCAGCTCCGGCGTTATCCACAATGCTTTTAGCCTCCGCTTTTGCGTCGGCTATTATCTCATCAGAACGAACCTGAGCCTTTTTCGTAGCTGTTCTTACTATTTCGGCAGACTCCTCTTTAGCCGAATTCAGCTTTTGAGTATACTCAATCTCCATTTGCTTGGCATTCTGCTCTGCCTCGTCTGCACGTTTATAAGTATCGGCAACTTCATTTTTTCTCTCGTCGATAACTTTATTAACTCTATCAAAAAGAAAATGCTTTAATATCAGGAAAAGTATAAGAGTATTTGCCAAAACAAGTATAATCGTGGTAGGATCAATAGATAAAAAATCCGTCACCTTTGCATATACCATTTATCTCTTCCTCCAGTCACTTTTAAAAGTATTATCAGAATTCAGACTAAAGTTTTCCGATAAAAGGATTTGCAAACAGCAGAATCAAAGCAACAACGAAAGCGTAAATACCTGTTGACTCAGCCATAGCAACACCGATAAACATTGTTCTTGTACAATCACCTTTAGCCTCCGGCTGTCTTGCGATTGATTCTATAGTTTTACCTACAGCATAACCTTCACCGATACCGGGTCCGATACCTGCGATCATAGCCAAACCTGCTCCGATAGCTGAACATCCCAAAACAATAGCTTTTTCCATAATAACCTTTCCTTTCTTGTGGAATGCGAATTCTGACTGATATTATGCGTAAATTTTACACCCAACAAGTCAAATACCCGCTATTTGAAAGATATAACTTTCAAAATAATCCTCAATTAAAATTCAAATTTATTTCAGTGCATAAGCACCTGACAACTTTATTCTTTTTCAGCGGCATTGCTGACATAAACCATTGTAAGCATTGAGAAGATATATGCCTGAATACAGCCGGAAAACAAATCAAAATACATTGACAAAACTGCCGGAGTAAATATCTGAGCCAAATCTATTGTAAAAGCTCCGATAGTAAAAGATACATGCAATACTCTTGAAAGAAAGCTAAGCCCTCCATAGAGCAATCCGGTGATAACAGCACCTCCCGCCACATTACCGAACATACGGAATGCCATTGAGATCGGAGTTGCCACTTCACTAAGCAAATTCATAGGCATCATAAGAGGTATCGGCTTACCGAAACTCTTAAAATAACCAAACAAGCCATTTGTTTTAATTTTATAGAATGTTATCAAAACAAACGTCATTAAAGCCCATGTTAGCGTAACATTAAAGTCGGCAGTCATTGAACGAAGTCCCAACAAGCTTACCCAAGCACCCAGAATTGCATATATAAGCAAGGTTCCGATATACGGTGCAAATTTTTTCCACTGCTTACCCATTGTGGTTTCAACAGTATTATTGACAAACCCTACCAGCATCTCAGCAAGTACTTGTCTTTTCTTCTCAGGGACACGTTTTAAATCCTTAGTAAGAAAAAGACAAAGCAGCCAGACTGCAACAATAATTAACCAGCCTACCACAATAGTTTCCGTAACATCAAGTCCGCCGAAAACAGGAATTGTAAATACAACCTTTGGACCCTGACCGATTCCGTCCATAACGCTCACCCATTTCAAATGCGAAAACTACGATTTTCACACCTTATCCTTTCCCATAGATTTGCTCTCCCAAAAAGCTATTATACCCAAAGCCATTTTAGGATAAAACTGCGGAATGACAATTCCGATTATACTAAAAAACTTAAATTCCGCAGCTACAAAGCAAAGCAAAAACAGCCCTGCATATCTTACCGCATAACAAGTTATCACGGTTCTCTTAGCCTTTTTTTCAGACATTTCCACTGCATTTTCTACAGTTTTTGCTACATAAATATAACATAAAGCCACATAAATATAGCCTATAGCAAATCCCAGAAGCATTGATAGTTCAAATCCCCACACAAGAGACAATGAATAAAACAGGACATTGATTACAGCCATAATTAAAATCATTTTTACTAAAAGCGGTTTCAGAGAGCTTTTTGCTGTATTGTCATCGCACAAATTCTGTTTCAGTTCTGTTTTCATTCATCGGTCCTCCGACAGTGACGACATGAGTATCTATAGTCTAAAAACACATTACTAATATATTGATACAAGTTCTATTAATACTGTACACAAAACATTATTTTTCTCAAAATTAAATTTGATTTCATTATACAACAACTTTTGAAAATAGTCAAGCAAAATTTAAAAAAATAATGACCAATAGTCATTTATATATTTATCCTTTTCAGGACAAATAAGAAAACAACTATTGATCATTAATTTTCTTACAAAACGAGTAACGATTCAGTTATCTGATTATGTCGTCAACAATGCTTTCAGCGGTATTCATACCGTTGTCAATTCCATTTCGGATATCGTCGGCAAGGTTATCATTATCGCTTCCGTTCAATGAAGATTCCGGACCTCTTGACGAGTTAGTTGTAGCCGGAGTTCCTGTAGTTGTGGTTGTCAGTGTTGTTGTGTTGGTAGTAGTACTGTTATTGTTATTATTTGCATTTTTACCTGAACACGCAGCCATAAGGCACATACAAGCTGAAACGCTCAAAACACAAGCTAAAAGTTTTTTCATAAATATTATTCCTTTCAAAAATAATTTTGCCAAAAACTTTGACTGTGAATATTATGCCACTTCATGTATTTTTTATTCAACAGAAAATAAAAAAATACAAAAGGGAAAGCGAAATCAATCGCTTTCCCATAAAACTAACTGATACCCAAAAATTCAAAATACTGTTTTGCCGGCATGTTTCTTTCATTTACCGAAGTTTCCTTAAGTTTTCCTCCTTCGGTCAGGCGATACTGAATACACAAGGTCTGATTTCCGCTGTCATCGGTTTTTACAGACCATCCAACATCAGGTACAACTCCTCTTGTACCTTTATTTGAAATAGTTTTTCTCACGCCTTTTTGCTTCAAAGTGAAAAATCTCAGCTCAATATCTTCGCCATAAGGAACAACATAGATTTTTACCGCTCCTCTATCGCTGTCCTTAACGTCTACCAGATAAAATCGATATTTACCGTCGGGAGAAATCGTATTCTCTTCAGAAGTAACAGTCGCAAGCTTATCCATACTGTTCTGATAAATTTTATATACGTTTGTATTAGGATCAAGATTTGTTGTAAGTTCGGTTTCAACTGTTGAACCCACAAAAAGCATATTGCATAATACAAGGGCAACAATTCCCAGCACATAAACAAGCAAATATATTGTACCCATAACCACCTTCATTGTTTCATGATTATCCGACGCAAAGAACATGATTACGGCAACTGCAAACGGAGGTATAATAAGAACCCAGTTTCCTATATTAAACAAAATCAAAAAGAATACTATAAGCGGAAAAATCATGCTTAACACACACGTAAGCAGTTCTTTTCTGGTTATAAGAAACAATCCGAGAAACACCAGACTTGCAAGTGTATAAAAAGTAAAAAATGCAGGTTCCATTCCCTCGGCGAATTCAAGTTCATATAAAAAAGTAGCATAGGCAAGGAAAGCGATCAAAACAACATACAATATACAAAAGGCCGATATTGACCGTTTTACCCATACATTTGAAAAAAATCCTTCCATTTTATGTTCACACTCCTTGGGAGCATGTCCTCCTTTCGATGTCTTATGTAATTTAAAAACAATACTTTAATAAAGTAAATTAAAAACTTAACTCCTATTATTAATCAGCAAACAATACATATTATTTTATACCATTTCAGCAAAAAAATCAATAGATTTAAGGGTTTATTAAGAAAAGACGTCATATTATTTCCTTAAAGCAAGAAAATCACTTATTATACTGTTTGAAACAAGAAACCCCCGGGGTGTAAGAGAAATTCTGTCACCGTCTATCAGACATAGGTTCACTTGTGACAAACGGTTAGCTTCAGTCAGTATACTCTCTGAAAATTCATGTCCACCAAGCTGTTCAATACGCTTAAGACTTATTCCCCACTTCAGCCGCAGTGAAAGCATAATATACTCTTCAAGCCTGTCCGGATTACTTTCGGAAACAATTTCAGTCTGATAATTATTATTTATAAATTCAACAACATTCTTTGGAACATGGAATCTTTTGCCTTCAAAAAAAGAATGAGCCGCAGGTCCGAAGCCTAAGTATTCTTCTCCCTGCCAGTATTTCAAATTGTGTCGGCTATAGCTTCCCTGCTTTGCAAAATTTGAAATCTCATACTGTTCAAACCCTGCTTTAGACAGCATGTCAACAGTTTTCAGATACATATCGCACTGCAAATCCTCATCTGCAACGGCATTTCGTATTCTGTCGCAGTCAAAAGGCGTATTCCGTTCAATTTTCAGCATATAAGCTGAAATATGATAAACGGGGAAAGCAGTAATTTTGCTTACCGTATCTTCAAGAGAATTAATACTATCACCCGGAAGACCCAGCATTATATCGCAGGAAATATTTTTAATTCCTGCCTTTTCAGCGTCATAAACCGCTTGTTTTGCAGTTTCAAAATTGTGAAGCCTGCCCAGAAACTCAAGACGGTTATCATCGGCAGACTGTACTCCGAAAGAAATCCTGTTTACTCCGGCAATTCTGTATTCAGTCAGTTTGTTTAAATTAACCGAGCATGGATTGGCTTCTATGGTAATTTCGGGGTTATCAGTAACAAAGCACGAATCAATAGTATTAATAATTCGGCTTAACTGCTCTGAGGAAAGCAAAGAAGGCGTTCCCCCTCCGAAATATACAGTATCTGCTTTCAGACCTTTTCCCATATATTTTTTGATATTACGGCAAACCGCGTCAACATATTTCTCCGCCGAATCAGAATTGAATTTTACCGAATAAAAATCACAATAAGGACATTTTCTTAAACAAAATGGTACGTGAATGTATATACCGATGCTCATTTTAAATCGTCCTTATCTGAAAATGCGTCATTTATATATGAACCCGTTTTCTCATTGTTGGTTTTCAGCATAGAATATGCTTTCTGCAAGCCCTTCCTTGCCAGTAAAACAACATACATACAAAGCAAAAGTAATGCAGTATACAAAACAAATTCAGACTGTTCCTTAATGGACAGCTGAAAATACACAGAATGGGAATTAAGAAATCTAACAGCGACAGGATGAATAACAACATAAGCTATCAAACCTAAAATACTGTTGTATGCTATAGATACCGTGACGCCGATCAAAGCGGATTTTATGCTCAATGAAGAAAATACAATTCCCGATATCAAAACAAAGCATGCGACCAATATCAATGCAAAAGCATTTGAAATATTAGCATAAAATTCATAGATTATCGGTAAAATCAAAGCTCCGGAAAGTCCGAGTATAAGCGAATATTTCATTGATTTTTGTATATCTCTCATGAAAATTCCTTTCGTTCTGCGTTTTTTGAATTGTGCTAATAAAACACAATTATTTATCTCCAATCACAGTTTCAATAAGGGCAAAGCCCGTCATTCAACGATTGACCGAGGGCTTTAGCTCTTAGGGTTTCAGTTGGAGGTTGAACTCCAACTGAAAGTCTATAATGTCTGCCGCCTTAGAGGTGTGGGACATCGGTCATAAGTTATTTTTAAAACTATTATATTTATGATTATTGAAAGATAAAATCTTTTTAATCAATCAAGTTTTAGCACAGACATAAAAGCCTCCTGAGGCACCTGCACCGAGCCCAGCTGTCTCATTCGCTTTTTACCCTCTTTCTGTTTTTCCAGAAGCTTTTTCTTTCGTGTTATGTCTCCTCCATAGCACTTGGCAAGAACGTCCTTTCTCATTGCCTTAACAGTTTCCCTTGCAATTACCTTACCGCCGATTGCAGCTTGTATCGGTACTTCAAAAAGCTGTCTCGGAATATTCTCTTTAAGCTTTTCGGCTATTCGTCTGCCTCTGGAATACGCCTTGTCAGTGTGAACAATAAACGACAGTGCGTCAACAACTTCACCGTTGAGAAGGATATCTAATTTCACCAGCTTACTCGGTGCATATCCCAGCATTTCATAATCAAATGAAGCGTATCCCTTTGTTCTGGATTTAAGGGCATCAAAAAAATCATACACTATCTCATTAAGGGGAAGCTCATAATGCAAATCCACACGGGTTTCATCAAGATATTTCATATCCTTGAATATTCCTCGTCTATCCTGGCATAGCTCCATAATATTACCCACAAAATCGGATGGAGTAAATATGTGTGCCGTAACCATGGGTTCTTCGGCTGACGCAATAACTCCCGGATCGGGAAAATTAGTAGGGTTATCTATAAATACCGTTGAACCGTCGGTGAGATTTACTTTATATATAACCGACGGTGCGGTTGTAATCAAATCAAGATTATATTCACGTTCCAGACGTTCCTGAATGATTTCCATATGCAGAAGTCCGAGGAATCCGCATCTGAAACCAAATCCCAAAGCTATAGATGTTTCAGGCTCAAATGACAGAGAAGCGTCATTAAGCATAAGTTTTTCCAGTGCATCTCGCAAATCAGGATATTTTGCTCCGTCCACAGGGTAAATACCCGAATAAACCATTGGATTGACTTTTTTATATCCCGGCAGAGGCTCGTTGCATGGGTTGACAGCATTGGTAACAGTATCTCCCACACGGGTATCTCCAATATCTTTTATAGATGCGGCGATATAGCCAACCTCACCCGAATGAAGCTCACCTACAGGCACAAGATCCTTTGCACCCATATATCCTATCTCCACCGTCTGGAATTCGGCACCTGTAGCCATAAGCCTTATGGTATCACCGACTTTTATGTGTCCTTCTTTGACTCTTACATATATAATTACGCCTTTGTACTGATCGTAGTAGCTGTCAAAAATCAATGCCTTAAGCGGAGCGTTATCATCACCCTTTGGTGCAGGAATATCAGTTACTACACGCTCAAGAACCTCACGAATATTCGTACCCATTTTAGCCGATACTCTCGGAGCGTCCATTGCAGGGATCCCGATAACATTTTCAATTTCCTGACAGGCATGCTCCGGATCGGCAGATGGCAAGTCAATTTTATTTACAACCGGCAGCACTTCCAAGTCATGCTCAATGGCAAGATAAGTATTTGCAAGAGTCTGTGCCTCGATTCCCTGGGAAGCGTCTACTACCAAAACAGCACCTTCGCACGCCGCCAAGGATCTTGATACCTCATAGTTAAAGTCTACATGCCCCGGAGTATCAATAAGATTAAACACATAATCTTCGCCGTTATCGGCATGATAATTTAATCTGACAGCACGGGCTTTTATGGTTATGCCTCTTTCTCGCTCAATATCCATGTTGTCAAGAAGCTGATCTTCCATTTCACGCAGTTCCACCGTAGATGTGAGTTCAAGTATTCTGTCTGCAAGAGTGGACTTACCATGATCAATATGTGCTATAATACAAAAGTTTCTGATATTATTTTCGTTCATTGATATATCTCCGTTATATTTATATAAACATAATTAATTATTATTAAATCTAAATAATGCATTGCCCCGTCCGGGCTAGGACTATTATATCATGTATTAAAATGATTGTCAATTTAAAATAACTATCCCCCGGTGCTGCCAAGGGATAGTTATTACAAATTATTTTTAATTATATTTATGCTTTTACCGATTTCTTTGATCCTTTAAGTTTCAATGCTTTCTTCTTTTCAACATGCTTCTGCCACATTACCCACAGTGTAGGAGCAATACAGTTTGAAGAATAAACACCGGCAAGCATACCGACAATCAATGGGAATGCAAAACTGATAATAGATGTAATTCCGTAAATCGAGCAAACAATACAAACAATAATCATTGCTGCAACAGTTGTTACATTCGTATGAATTGAACGTCCGACCGTCTGAGTAATAGATTTGTTTACAAGATCTGACATTTCAAGCTTTCTGCCGTAAAGCCTGCGGTTTTCTCTGATACGGTCATAAATAATGATTGTAGCGTTGATTGAATATCCGAGAATTGTAAGCAGAACCGCCATAAAGTTAGCGTTAATATCAAACCTGAATACTACGAAGCAGCCGTAAACCATTATCAAATCGTGAAGCAAAGCCACTACCGCAAAGCAACCGGCTGAAATACCTCCGATTTTCTTAAATCTGAAGCCAATATAAATTATTGTTATAATTGCGGCAAAAACACAAGCTACCAAACATTTAAAGAAGAAATGTATACCGTTTGAAGCGGCAACGTCATTAGATTCCAGAAGTTCAAGCTTATTATCCGCAAATTCTTTTTCAAGAGCTTCTTTAAGCTGATTCTGTTTTTGCTCGCTTATTCCTTCCTTAGAAGCAAACTGAAGTTTAACAGTCTTGTCATCGCTGGAGAAATTAGTTCCTGTAGTAACTATAGCAGATTCATCAATAGATGATTTAACTTCTTTTTCAACGTCTTTTGTATCAATATCACCCTCGTATGTATAGGTAATAATTGTACCGCCCTTAAATTCAATAGCTACATTTGTTCCGATTGCAAAAGTAAGAACAGCAAAAATCGCTATAAGTACACATGAAATTGTGTAGAAAATCTTACGGTGTTCATAAACATGAATTGTTTTGCGTTCTTTATGATTTTCTTTTGCACCGTAAAGCGAACGCTTTTTAAAGCATTTAAATTTAGAAAGTGATGAAAGCATCAATCTCGAACAGAAAATACCGAATACAAAGTTGAGAATAATACCTACTAAAAGCGTATAACCCAAAGAGTAAATTGTACCTGCTGTGGAAACGCCAAATGCGAAGAACAAAGGCTTGAGGAGAGTTCCGAAAATACTGTCAGTAGGTCCGAAAGCTCCCATAAGTATTACTGCAACAAATACAACGGTAATGTTACTGTCGAATACGGCAGACCATGCCCTCTTATAACCTAATTCTATAGCTCCGTTAAGGGTCTTTCCGTTGTTCAGCTCTTCTTTAATACGCTCAGCGGTAATAACATTTGCGTCGACGCCCATACCAATGGCGAGTATGATACCCGCTATACCCGGAATAGTAAGAGTGAAGCTGTCAAGATTGCCGAAGAATCCCGATACGCAGGCAATAGAACCTACAACCTGTCCGAACAAAGCGATTGCAGCCACAACTCCGGGCAATTTATAAATGAATATCATATACAATGCAATAATAAGGAATGCGATTGCTCCGGCTATAACCATTGCATTTCTTGCACCTGAACCAAGGGTTGCTGATATGATATTATTGCTTGTTGTTTCAAGCTTGAAAGGAAGTGAACCTGCTGTAATCTTGTCGGCAAGTGCTTTAGCGGATTCATATGTAAAAGGATTGGAACTGCTGCCGGAAATTGTACATTTACCGCCTGTAATAGCTTCATTTACAGTAGGAGCGGAAATCTGCTTATCGTCCATCCAGATGGAGATCTGTCCTCGGGAAGCAGCCAATTCAGTTGTAGCATCAGCAAATGCAGTTGAACCATCGCTATCAAGTTCAAGAGAAACCACATATTCAGGCTGACCGTTGTCATTGGTGATCTGTGCAGCCTCAGCAGTCTTTACGTTAGTACCGGTGATAACAGTTTCGCCTGTTTCTTCTGTTCCTTTACGGAAAGTCAAAACAGCAGTTTCACCTAATTCGGCAACAGCGGCTTCAGGATCGAAATCCTCTTCTCCCGCCTGCCATGGGAATGAAACCATAACTTTATTTGTAGAAGTATCAACATAAACTTCGCTGTCTGTAATATTGAGATTAACCAGACGCTGCTCGATAACCGATTTAGCCGCTTCCATTTCCTTTGCGGTAGCATCGTAACCGTCAGCCGGCTCAAAGGTAGCATTAACACCACCCTGAATATCAATACCCCAACGAATTTCATCTACACCTTTAATATATGTCTTTTTAATATCGCCGTATTGAGTACTTATACCTGCATATGTAAGATATGCAAAGCCGATTATACAAATCAGAACGATAAAAAACACAGGTTTTTTTGCTCGACGCACAATACATCCTCCTAAATATTTAATTGCAAATAAATAAACAATTTGCCTAATATAATTACTTATCTATTATAGTGCTTTTCAACATAAAAGTCAAGCATTATTTCAAAAAAACATACAAAAACATACAATTTGAACACACAGATATTTGAGCATATTTTATAGTAATATCTGTTTAAATAAGCTTTGTTTACAGGATTTATATCTGAAATCATATAAAAAATCAAACTACAGCTTACAAAAAGATAAGAATGTTTTTTAAAAAATACAGCTGTATAGTAAGTAATTTAACACAAATTTACTTAATATAAATTTCTCTGTTTTATTTAAGTCTACAAATATTGTAAAAATATCAAAAAAACAAGAATAAAAGTTTGACAAAGACCTGTAAAAGTTCTATAATACAAGCAGAAAAAAGAAGGAGGTCAGCGAGATGACAAAATCAGAACTTGTTTCAGCAGTTGCTCAAAACAACTCAATAAAAAAGAAAGATGCCGAAAAAATCGTATCGTCTGTAATTGATATTATAGTCGATTCATTGAAAAAAGGCGAAAAAGTATCTATTGCAGGCTTCGGAACTTTCGAAGTTCGTCAGAGAGCCGAAAAGAATGCTATAAATCCTGCAACAAAAAAACCAATTGTTGTTCCTGCAAAAAAAGCCCCCGCTTTTAAAGCAGGAAAAGCTCTTAAAGACATTGTAAACAAATAATTGATTCGGAAAGGAAGTTTTAATTATGGCTACAACAAAAAAGACTGTTACAGAAACAAAGGCTGTTAAAGAGCCGGAAGCAAAAAAAGAAATAAAAACAACAGCTAAACCTGAAACAAAAGCTGCTGCTCCAAAGGCAGAAAAGAAAGCTGCTGTTTCAACAGAGAAAAAACCTGCTGCAAAAGAACCGGCTGCTAAAAAAGCAGTTAAAACAGAAGCTAAAAAAGAAAATGTTGTTCTTCAGTTTGCCGGAAAAGAGTACGATGTTGACGCAATCGTAACACTTGCAAAAGCAGATTTCAAAGCAAACAACAAAGGCTGTGTAAGATCTCTCAACGTTTACCTCAAGCCTGAAGACAGTGCTGCATATTATGTTGTAAACGGAAAAACAGAAGGTAAAGTAGATCTTTAATTTTATTCTAAATAGTTTCAGGGTATCGAATAACGATACCCTGTTTTTTTATTAATTATTCGTTTATCAAACGTTGGCTTTCAAACTCCGCAATACCGCTTAAAACAGTAAATGCCACCTGTTTTTGATATTCTTCGCTTTCCAGCTTTTCTGCCTCTTCCCTGTTGGATAAAAATCCGCATTCGATCATTACAGCAGGACATTTTGCATTATTCAGCAAATAAAGCTCGTCATTCACCTGTTTTATTTCCCTTTTGTTCTCCGGCTGAAGTTTGGAAACGAACTGCTTTTGCATTATATCCGCAAGTTGTTCGCTTTCAGGTACTTTAGGGCAATAAAACATCTGCGCTCCGCTGTATTTCTCGTCTGTAAATTGGTTCTGATGTATCGACACAGCTATAGCGTTCTCATATTTATTGATAATTGCAAGCCGATTCTCCATATCGGATTTTTTTATTTTTGTCAGTCCTTCTACTCCTTCGTCCTGAATTGACTTATCCTCTTCTCTTGTGCATACAGGTTCGTATCCCATAATTTTAGCCATATCTCTTAAACACAATAACATATTAAGATTTATATCCTTTTCACATTTGTTGTTTACACTTACACATCCTCCGTCAAAGCCTCCGTGTCCTGCATCAATAACTATAATAGGTTTTGAAACTGTTTCAGAAACTTGTGTGGATATAGTTTCAACTGCAATACGGTTGTCGGCCTTATATCCGCAAATACCTACCGCCATACACAAAATTCCAAAGCATAATACAGTCAGCAGTTTCTTTTTTATCATAATGTCAACCTCTTTTCAAATTGCAAAGCTTAAACTAATAAATATTCTTTTATAAGAGATAAATTAAACAGTTTGTACATTTTATGCTTGAATTTCTGTGAATATTCATGAAAATAATCAGCCTGCGTTGACATTTGCAAAGTTGACATGTATAATTTAATATGTAAAGTAATATATGACAGAGATATAAAAAATAAATATTCAAAATCAGGAAAGGAAATGATATAGTGAATCTTACACATTTGAGATATCTTGTTGAAGTTGAACGCTTCGGCTCAATAACAAAAGCCGCCGCCGCATTGTATATGGGACAACCTAATCTTTCAAAAGCGATAAAAGAAGTAGAACGAGAATTGGGAAGTCCTATATTTAAACGTACGGCTAAGGGTGTTGTACCTACCGAAAAAGGCAAGGAGTTTTTACAGTACGCAAAAGCAATAATAGTCCAGATGGACAAAATGGAGGAACTTTATACAGAAGGACCATCTTCAAAGTTAAACTTCCAACTGCTTTTGCCGAGAGCCAGTTATATAACTTATGCTTTCACAGAGTTTTTAAACAAAATGGACAAAACCGAAAGAATGGAAATCAAGTTTAAAGAAACAAACTCTATGGAAACTGTCAACGAGATTGTTGAATGTGAGTATAATCTGGGAATTATCAGATATCCTCTTAATTATGAAACCTTTTTTTCAGAAATTATAAAAGAAAAAAACCTTTGCCAGAAAGAAATATGGACATACGACTATCTTTTGCTGATGAATAAAAAAAGCCCTATGGCTAATGAACCGGTTATTACCGATGAAATGCTTGATAAATATATTCAAGTTCTCCACGGTGATAATACCGTTCCTAATATATCAACTTTTTTTCAGAAAAAAAGCACACAGATCCACAGCCACAAAAGACACATTTATGTTTATGAAAGAGGAAGTCAGTTTGATATATTAAGCTCTGTCCCCGAAGCATTTATGTGGGTATCCCCTATGCCTCAGGAAGTTCTTGACCGCTACAGACTTATACAAAGAAGATGCAGCGATGTAAAAAGGACCACACGTGACATGCTTATTTATCAACACAATTATCGTTTAAGCAGCGTGGATCAAATGTTTTTAGACGAACTCGAACGTACAAAGGATAATATAAAGAAAATCATCTCTGATTTATAATTCTGAATGACAATACTAAAGTTTGTGAAAGGAATATAATAACTATGAATATCTCTCTTAACAATAACTGGAAGATGAATAAAAACGGAAGCATAGAATTGTTTGACTGCTCCGTTCCCTGCTCGGTATATAAGACCCTTATTGAGCATAATAAAATCCCTGATCCATACTATCGGGAAAATGAATATATTTCAACTCAGATATGTGATGACGATTATACTTTTACAAAAGAATTCTCACTTGAAGATAAAGCTGTACAGTACAGTCATATATATTTGAGATTTGAAGGCATTGACACCCTATCTGATGTATATCTGAACGGCAGTCTTCTGGGAACTACCGACAATATGCACCGCACATGGGAATATAACGTTAAAGATTCTATAAAAACCGGTTCAAATATTTTAGAAGTAAAAATCAAATCGCCCAATAAGTATATAGCAGATAAACATGCTGAACGCCCTTTGTGGGGAGTAGATACCACCATGGCCGGATATACGCATTTGCGTAAAGCCCATTGTATGTTCGGCTGGGACTGGGGTCCGAAGCTGCCGGATATGGGAATCTGGCGTAATGTAAGTCTTATTGGCTTTGACGAAGGCAGAATTCCGGATATACATTATACTCAACAGCACATCGACGGAGCTGTAATTCTTTCCGCAGATATCCATACGGAAAACTATAGCTGTAACAAAGCAATACTGGAAATATACGCCCCTGACGGTAAGCTACTAAAAGAGACAACTGCCGATATATCCCCTGAAAGGGAATATGTAAAAATCACTGCTCAAATAGAAGATCCTCAGCTTTGGTGGGCAAACGGATATGGAGACCAGCCCCTTTACAAATGCAGAGTACGACTTGAAAGCAACGGCAGAAATGTCTGTGAAAATGTACAACGAATAGGGTTAAGGACTCTGGAAGTAAGCCAGGATAAAGATCAATGGGGAAAAGAGTTCTGCTTTAAGCTCAACGGCAAAAAGATTTTTGCAATGGGTGCTAACTATATTCCCGAAGACCAGATAGTAACAAGATGCAACAAAGAACGCACACGTTCCCTACTTGAGCAATGTAAAAAAGCGAATTTTAACTTTATAAGGGTATGGGGCGGAGGATACTATCCAGATGATTATTTTTACGATTACTGCGATGAAAACGGAATAATCGTGTGGCAGGATTTTATGTTCGCTTGTTCGGCTTATCTGCTTACGGATTCCTTTAAAAGCACAGTTAAAGCTGAAATAAAAGATAACATCATAAGGCTTAGAAATCACCCCTCACTGGGACTTTGGTGCGGGAATAACGAAATCGAATCCGCATGGGAATACTGGGGACTTCCCGATGACAAACAGGCTAAGGCGGATTATCTGACACTATTTGAAGAAATAATCCCCGAAATCACCAATGAATATTCCCCGGAAGTTTTCTATTGGCCATCCTCTCCGTCCTCCGGAGGTGGTATGAAAAACAGCAGCTCCAATCATGCAGGTGATATGCACTACTGGGACGTATGGCACAATTTCAAGCCTATTGAAGATTTCAGACAGCATTATTACCGATTCTGCTCAGAATACGGCTTTGAATCTCTGCCGTCAATTAAGACAATAAAAACATTCGCTGATGAAAGTCTCGGGGATTTTGACCTTATGTCGCCTGTTATAGAAGCTCACCAGAAATGTGTTGAAGGCAACGAAAAAGTCATGTTCTATCTGGCACAAATGGTTCGCTATCCATATAGCTTCGATGAACTTATTTACTCATCACAGCTTGTACAGGCGGATTGCATACGTTCCAACGTAGAACATATGCGTCGGGCAAGAGGTCGCTGTATGGGTTCTGCCTACTGGCAGGTAAACGATTCAAATCCAATCATTTCATGGTCAAGCATAGATTATTTCAATAGATGGAAAGGTCTGCACTACTGTGCCAAAAGATTTTATGCACCTGTTCTTCTCTCGGTTGAGGACAAGGTCCCGCTTAAACCTGTTTTCAATATTAGCAATGAAACATTGAATGATTTTTCAGGTAAAATAATCTGGACAATCAGAAACAACAAAGCTGAAATTTTAGAGAGAGGAGAAACCCAAGCAAATTGCGGTTCTCTCTCATCAAAAGATATAATTCAGATTGATATATCAAAGCACATAAAAAACCGTGAAGACAAGCGTTCAAAATATCTTGAATACAGACTTGTAAAAGACGGAAAAACCATAAGCAAAAGTACCACCCTGTTTGTAAGACCCAAAGAATTTATATTCTTACCGCCAATGATTCAGTATACTGTAAAAGAACAAGATGACAGATTCAAGATAACGTTAACAGCCAAGTGCTATGCTAAATCCGTGTGTCTTGACCTCACCGACGCTGACGCTGTATTTTCAGACAACTGGTTTGATATTCACGGAAACGAACCGATAGAAATCGAGTTAAAAAAGAAAGATTTATCTTCAGAACTAACAAAATCTCAGCTTGAAAAACAGTTGACAATAAGGCACAATTAAATATTTACTAAAAAAGCACACTCTGCAGAGTGTGCTTTTTTTATAAATATAAGATTATAAAGAACTAAATAGCCTCAATAGACAGCTCGCCGTTCTGAGCCGAGATTCCAATAGCAGAGACTCCGCTTTCGCCTTTGTCGATGAGTATTTCCGCAATCTTGTCTTCAACTTCGTTGCGAATAACACGTCTGATATCTCTTGCTCCCAACTTCTGATTAAATGACTTGTGTGCAATAAGCTTAAGAGCATCGTCATCATATCTGATGGAAATACCTTTTTCTGAAAGCGGTTCTTTCATTTCATTCAGCATAAGGCCGGCAATGCCTGCATAGTTTTCTTCAGTCAGCGGTTTGAATACGACTATTTCGTCAACACGTCCCAAAAACTCAGGACGCAAGAATTCTCTCAGGGCTTTCATTGCCTTGTCTGTGGCTATTTCCGTATCGGTCTTGTTAAATCCGACTCCCGTATCCTTGTCGGTTGAACCGGCATTAGAAGTCATTACAATTACTGTATTTTCAAAGGATACAGACCTACCCTGCGAATCATTGATCTTTCCCTCATCGAGAATTTGCAGGAGTATATTCATGACGTCGGGGTGAGCCTTTTCTATTTCATCAAAAAGTACTACGGAGTAAGGACGTCTGCGAACCTTTTCGGTCAGCTGACCCGCTTCGTCAAATCCCACATATCCCGGAGGTGAGCCTATCAGCTTTGAAACCGAATGCTTTTCCATAAACTCCGACATATCCACTCTGATAATCGGTTCAGTAGCGTCAAACAGCTCCTCGCCCAGCACCTTTACAAGCTCCGTCTTTCCCACTCCCGTAGGACCCACAAATATAAACGATGCAGGTCGGCGGCGTTTGGAAAGCTGAACCCTTGTACGTTTGATAGCTTTCGCAACCTTCTCCACAGCCTCCTCCTGTCCCAGCACTCTTGCAGACAAAGCAGACTGAAGATTTTTTATTTTCTCAAATTCGGTTTCCACGATTTTGTTTGATGGAATTCCTGTCCAAAGCTCTATTACATGAGAAAGATCTTCATTGGTAACATAAATATTCTTTATGATATTCTCGACCTCTTCAAGACGGTTTTTGATACGGGAAATCTCCGAATTTTCCTTAGCTATGATTTCATAATCCGGTTCATCGCTTGATTCATAATTCGAAATGAGGTTTTCATGCTTTAAAAGTTCGCTGTTAAGAGAATCAAACTCCGCAAGTTCGGGACTTCTGATACTTGCACAAGCACAGGCTTCGTCCAGAAGATCAATAGCCTTATCAGGCAAGAACCTATCATTAATGTATCTTTCAGATAAAATCGCACACATTCTCACTAATTCATCGGAAATTTTTACTTTGTGATAATTCTCATAATATTTCTTAATTCCCATAAGTATAGAAACCGTGTCCTCAACCGTAGGTTCATTTACGGTTACAGGCTGGAAACGTCTTTCAAGAGCGGAATCCTTTTCAATGTGCTTTCTGTATTCCTTGAAGGTTGTCGCTCCGATAACCTGTACCTCTCCTCTGGAAAGTGCAGGTTTTAATATGTTAGCCGCATTCATTGTTCCCTCTGAATCGCCCGTACCTACAAGATTATGCACCTCGTCAATGAACAGAATAACGTTTCCCTGATTTTT
>JBJERB010000063.1:5698-11001 GCA_051882055.1 Oscillospiraceae bacterium | reverse complement strand
CAATAGTTAGTAAGATACTTTAATTTTTTCTTTTTATCTTCCTTTCCTGACTTTTTGCCACTTGTTGTTGAATCGGTGCTTCCACGTTTATCTCCTGTTGGGGCATTGCCACCAAAAAGACTGCTTAAAAAGCTCGGCATAGTACCGCTTCCGCCCAATTCAAAATCTTCGCCGTCAGTAAGCTCCATCAGCTGATCCGACATAGCCTGTATTTCATCATCTGAAATACCCATGGATTTCATATAATCATCGACCTGTGAAATGCCAAGCTCTCTTGCACAAACAAGGCAATAACCCTCATTGTGCTTCTCGTTTGGGTTGTTGGCATTAAGCTGTGATACAAACACAACGGCAGGCCGTTTTCTGCATTTAGAACACATTAACATATTTTTGCTCCTTCCTAATTACACACATACTCGAAGATATACCTAAAGAGTGTTGTTTTATTAATTATTTCTGTATTTATCTTACTCAATGAATCGCCCGAGACATCGACAACAAGCCCGATTACATACGCCATGAGAGCCATATAAAGCAATCCTTTTGCCAGACCTGCTAATAATCCAAAAAATTTATTAATGCCGTTAGCTATAGGAATATGATTCAAAATTCCTGTGATTTTCAAAACTATCTTAAGGATTATGGATAACAGCAAATAGAATACAATAAACAATACTATTTTCACTAAAATCAATATTATCGGTCTTACAAGACTTTGCTCAATATACTTAGCTCCGAGCTGAGTATCTCCATTTGCCAAAGCCCTTACAATATCGTATGACATATTTCGGGAATAGTCAAGACTATCACTGAGTTTTTCCATATTTATATTTGTAAATACGCTTCCCAGCTTTCCTGCAAAACGGTTTTCAAAAAAATCATTAAGCTGTTCTTCCAGCTTTCCGGAATCAATATTCTTACCGGCTTTTTCAGCTTCCTTTGATATTTCTTTTGAAATATCTCCGTCAGATTTCAGCAATTCATTTATTTGATTATCAGTCAACGAAACATTATATCCTGCATCTTTCATTTCATCGGAAACCATTTCCGATACGCTTATATCGGATATTTTTCCGTCAATATAATCTACAACTGACTGCTGAACATAATTGTCATAAATAAAATCAGTAAAAATATTAGCGGCAAAGAATGAAGCTATTATAACCGCTATTGTACCCAAAAAGCCTAAAACATATCTCAGAAAGCCCTTTTTATATCCTATTACTGCCGATAAGGCTAAAACCAAAACAACTACGGCGTCCAATACAATTGAAAAATTCATTTCAGGACTTCCTCCTCAGGATATCAATTCTTAAATTCAATTTTATTTATTTCACGATAACCAAGGAAATAAACCGACTGGTTTAAATAAACAAAATCAGTATAATCAGACGACGCACCCACAGTAGCTATACAATTACCCTTTAAATCAAAAGCGTCAACTGCCCTATCGCTTAAAAGCATCACTTTATCATCTGAGCAAACAATCTTTTTGGGTAATCCGTTTTCGGCGGTAACCGTTTTCGGTTCTGTTTCGTCCGAATCCGAATCAAACAAAGCTACATCTGCACTTGATTTCTTTATTCCGTTTAAAGCGACAGCTGCTGAATATTCATTTAAAGAATATGATACCAAATCGTCAGTATATTCATACTCAAGCAGAATATTACCCTCGTCGTCAATTTTATAAAACTTGTCGTCACCTACGGCCCAGATATCTCCGTTGTTATTTTCGAGAGTATCAATAACCAAGGTGCCAAGCTTTTTACTCTTCATTTTTTCTTCGGTGCTGTTGAACTTAATATGATGGATAACAGACTGGATCAACCCGTTCTCAGATGAAAAGGTCGAAACAAAACAGCCGTTTCCGCTTCTGTCGAAAGAAATGTCCATAATTCTCTGACCGCTGCTCCAACGGTAAATTTCAGAACCGTTGTTATCAAAAACTGTCATACAGGAGGGATATTTCTCCGTTTGAGTTATAATGGCAGTATATCCGTTATCACCTATTTCAGCAAATAAAATATTATCGTCTATAGTTTTTGAATAAAGTTCTCCGTTTTTATTATAAACCTTAAAAGCTGTTCCGCCGTTATCAAAGGCAAGAATTTTTCTTCCTGCAACTCTTATCACAGGACTTCCCAGTTCATGCACAAAAGCATTAATCTGTTTGCCGCTTTCATCATAAACATATATATGGGAATCATCAGATGATACAATATTCCCGTCGGATACTGCAATGACGTTTGCCGAGCTTGAATTAATGGATATGGGAAAGTTGCCTTTCTGAGTTTCGCCGTCATTTATAATAGTTTCAGGATGCCTGTCCAAAATCCCTTCAAGTCTGTAGACCCACTTGCCCCTTGTTGCATAGGCTGCGATACCTAAAGCAACAACAATAAGTATTATGACAAATTTCTTGAAACGCCGTTTGTTCTTTTCTTTCCTCTTTGCCTCTCTGATATCTGCCATATTTATAACATTATCATCATTTTTGTGCTTTGATCTCTTTTCTTTTTTTGGCAAAGGCTGTTCATCTTCCACAAATCTGTTTTCTGCGGAATTTGAAACAATAATATTTCTCTCGTTATCTTTATTATAGTCCTTTTTCAATTTGGTCAATCCTTTTCTTTTTCGGCAAGATTGCCGTAATAGACTTTGTTAAGATATAATCCCTGGGGCGGAACGGTTTTTCCCGCCTTTGTTCTGTCTTTTGACTTTAAAATATATGGAATTGCATTTTCTTTTATTTTACCTTCGTTTATAAACAACAGTGTTCCCACCATAATTCGCACCATATTATAAAGAAATCCGTCACCGGATACATTAAAATAAACCAAATCGTTTTCACGTCTTACTTTAAAATAATGTATGGTTCTGACAGTGTTTTCTTTTTCACAGGCAGTTGAACAGAAAGCCTTGAAATCATGAGTTCCTACAAAATCCTGAGCCGCCTTTTGAAGCTTTTTTTCATCTATGGGGTACCAGTATCTATAATCTGTATCTTTATAAAAAGGATTTTTTATTTCGCTGTTGTGAACAACATATTCATATTCTTTTCCTATGCAGCAATATCTGGCATGAAAATCCGCTTCGGCTTTTTCACAGGACAGAATGGAAATATCGTCGGGAAGCTTGGGATTAAGTCCGAATACTATCCCACGACATGTTATTGTGGAATCTGTACAAAAGCTGAAATAAAACTCTCTCGCATGGACTCCTGCGTCTGTTCTTGAACAGCCGTATATTGTAATTTTCTCCCCCATAAGCTTTTCAAGAGCTTCTTCCACTACCTGCTGAACTGCAAGAGCGTTATCCTGTCTTTGAAAGCCATGATAATTGGCTCCGTTATATGCCATTTTTACCTTAAAATTCACCATAAACTGTTCCCATTAAACAAAATGATTTATCAGAAAAACTCCGGCAAGAAAAACTGCAGTAAAAGCAAATGCAATGTAATCAACCGATGAGGTTTTAAGCTGTTTCATTCTGGTTCTTCCGTCGCCGCCGTGATAACACCTGCACTCCATGGCAAGAGCCAACTCTTCCGCTCTTCTTATCGAAGACACAAAAAGCGGTATTAAAATAGGAATAAGAGCCTTAGCTCTCTGAATAAGAGAACCGGTTTCCATATCCGCTCCCCTTGCTTTTTGTGCAGACATAATTTTATCAGTTTCCTCAATAAGAGTCGGAATAAATCTTAAAGCTATTGTCATCATCATTGCAAGCTCATGTACAGGCAGCTTGATTTTTTTCAACGGTGAAAGCAATCTCTCAATAGCGTCAGTCAGATCAATAGGAGAAGTGGTGTATGTCAGCAAAGACGTTCCCACTATCAGACATATTATCCTTATGATCATGAATATTGCAGTGTTTAAACCGTTATCTGTAATTTTTATAAATTTGAAATGAACAAGTACATCTCCTGTTCTGATAAAAAACAAATTTAATATTGCCGTAAAAATAACAATAGGTATAATAGGCTTAAGACTTTTCAAAATCATCTTGAACGGTATTTTTGAAATTGCAAAGGTTAATGCTGTAAATGCAATTCCTACAAGCAATCCCCATAAGTCATCAGCGGCAAAAAGCATTATTATAAAAACTATTGTAAGAATTATTTTAACTCTCGAATCCATGCGGTGGACAGGTGAATTTCCGGGGAAATACTGTCCCAGTGTGATATCCTTTATCAAGGTACATCCTCCTAATTATCCTGGCTCTTTTTCAGCATATCAAGCAGTAGATTTTTTCCGAAATCCACTGTGTAAACATCATCTTTTATATCATACCCCATAGCTTTAAGTCTGTTGAAAACTCTTGTTATCTGCGGAACTGCAAGTCCCATTTCTTCCAGTTCTTCCGCCCTGTGAAAAACATTGACCGGTGTATCATAGCAGAATACCTTTGATTCATTCATTACAAGAATTTTCGACGCATTCTTTGCGACGTCCTCCATTGAATGTGATACCAGCAATACAGTGTTTTTCTTCTGTTTATGATATTCTCTTATAAGCCCTAAAATCTGTTCCCTGCCCTTTGGGTCAAGTCCCGACGCAGGCTCGTCAAGAATAAGCACCTTTGGTTCCATTGCCATAACTCCCGCAATGGCTACACGTCTTTTCTGTCCTCCCGACAGTTCAAATGGCGATTTGTCAAGAATGTTTTCCGAAAGCCCCACAAGTCTGATCGTTTCTCTTATACGCCTGTCAATTTCGGCATCGTCAAGTCCCATGTTTTTAGGTCCGAAAGCAATATCCTTGTATACCGTTTCCTCAAAAAGCTGATACTCGGGATATTGAAATACCAGACCAACATTAAACCTTATGGAACGTAACCTTGATTTGTCGCTCCAAAGCTCCTCGCCGTCAATGAATATTTTTCCGGAGGTGGGCTGTAAAAGTCCGTTAAAATGCTGAATAAGGGTCGACTTGCCGGAGCCGGTATGACCGATAACTCCCACAAACTCCCCCTCTTCAATTTCTATATTTACATTATCCACAGCTACCTTGCGGAAAGGCGTTCCCTCGCCGTAGACATATGATAAATTTTCGGTTTTTATTACTGCCATTTTAAAATCCTTTTCAACATCAAATACTTAGGTTAATTAATGGTATTATACTTCAAAATCAATGATGTGTCAACAGTTTTGCCAATGCTTCAACGCATTCGTCCTCGGTTATTATTTCCGTGGAAATATCATAACCCTCCTTTTTCAGCTCATATGCCAGCTGAGTAACCTGGGGAACATCAAGTCCGAGATTTTTCATCGTCGCAACCTGAGAAAATACTTTTTTAGGTTC
>JBJERB010000063.1:3868-5598 GCA_051882055.1 Oscillospiraceae bacterium | reverse complement strand
TGCTTTCTGTATTCATACATACCCACCGTTTTGAGAGCTTCGTCCACTCTTCTCCGTATTTCTTTCGGTTCTACTCCCATATTTTCAAGGGCAAAAGCAACGTCTTCTTCAACAATGGTCGCTACTATCTGATTATCGGGATTCTGAAATACCATACCTGCAGTTTCCCTGATTTTAAGCAGATTTTCCTCTTCTCTCGTATCAAGTCCGTTGACATAAACTTCTCCGCTTTCGGGAATGTTTATTGCATTAAAACACTTGGCAAGAGTGGATTTACCCGAACCGTTGTGTCCAAGAACAGCCACAAATTCACCTTTTTTGATTTCAAGGTTTATTCCTTTAAGCACCTCGGTTTTGACCGTCTGCTCGTCCATATCGTTTATATATGAGAATTTAAGGTTTTTTGCCTGTATAAAACTGTTCATTTTGTTACCTCTTATAACTTATTAAAGAATTCTTTGAGTTCTGCTTTTCTTTCATCGGATATATTCTTTTTAGGTATTCCCTGAACAGCTCCTTCTATTGCCGTCAGCTTATGAAGACATGAAGTAGGGTCAAAAGACTTCAGCCTTATAAACACCTGTTCTGTTCCGATTTCTCTTAATTTTTCAGGAGAATCAATACCTATGTCAATAAGTTGTTTTTCAAGCACTGCACCAATATTGGGAAGTTCACTAAGTTTCATAACACTCTCTCCTATTCACACTCGTTATCCTTTAGCATTACTTTCTAAAGGTTTTCTTTTGCAGCAAATCGCTGTGCATTATTTATAACCGTCGTTGGTGACGCCTGTCCATGCACATATTGGTTTTACGCATTTGAGAATCAAGAATTGAGAATTGTGAATTGGTTCATTCCCATATCGCCGTTGAACCGCATGGAAGTGACATTCCCGAAGTTTCAACAGGCAAGCCTATTTCGTCTGCTGTCACGTTTCCACCGAATTTCGGGGTCAGCACTTCATTTAGTATATAAGCCATTACCGACGGCGAAAGTCCTGTGGTATAGCTGTTAAGCAGGAAGAACAAAGGCTTATCGCTCAGCACCTGGGAACAGGTCTTCACAAGCTCGTAAATGCAATCCTCTAACTTCCAGACCTCGCCTCCCGGACCTCTGCCGTAAGAAGGCGGATCCATAACGACAGCGTCATAGAAATTACCTCTTCGTATCTCACGCTTTACAAACTTTTCACAGTCGTCCACAAGCCAGCGGATCGGTTTGTCAGTTAACCCTGATGCTGCGGCGTTTTCCCTTGCCCATTGAACCATGCCTTTAGATGCGTCAACATGAGAAACGCTTGCTCCGGCATTAGCACAGGCAAGAGTCGCTCCTCCGGTATAGGCAAAAAGATTCAGCACTTTTATGGGGCGCTTAGCATTTCTGATTTTATCAGTCATAAAGTCCCAGTTTACCGCCTGTTCGGGGAACAGACCCGTGTGCTTGAATCCCGTGGGACGGATAATAAACTTCAAATCGCCGTAATTTATCCTCCAGCTTTCGGGTAGTTTTCTGCGGTATTCCCATTCACCGCCGCCCTTGTTGGAACGATGATAAACAGCATCAGCTTTTTCCCATATGTCTGTTTTATGCTCCGACTTCCAGATAATCTGTGGGTCGGGACGGACAAGAATCTTTCCACCCCAGCTTTCAAGCTTGTCGCCGTCTGAGGTATCTATTATCTTATAATCTTTCCAGTTTTCCGCTGTTCTCATAGTTTTAGTCCTTTATTT
>JBJERB010000063.1:0-3768 GCA_051882055.1 Oscillospiraceae bacterium | reverse complement strand
GACAAGAGGTTCTGTTCCCGATTCACGAACAAGTATTCTTCCCTCGTCGCCTAACTTTTCCTTATACATTTCAATAGCGTCAAGTACCTTTTCATTCTTTTCCCACATACCTTTTTTATCTGCTGTAATTTTTACGTTTACAAGTATCTGAGGATAGCTTTCCATACAAGCGGCAAGCTCGCTTGCCTTTTTGCCTGTCTTTTTCAAAACTTCAAGGAGCTTAACACCTGTAAGCTGACCGTCCCCTGTATTAGCCTCATCAAGGAAAATAATATGTCCTGACTGCTCTCCGCCTAAATTATAATCAAACTGCTGCATTCTTTCAAGAACATATCTGTCGCCTACTGCCGTAGTTGTAGCATTAATGCCGTTTTTCTCAGCAAATTTGAAAAATCCCAGATTGCTCATTACGGTTACTACACAGGTGTTGGATTTAAGTTTACCCTGTACTTTCATGAACTTGGAGAAAATAGCGAGCAGCTTGTCGCCGTCAATAAGCTTTCCGTTTTCGTCAACGGCAAGACATCTGTCTGCGTCCCCGTCAAAAGCAAGACCGATATCGCATTTCTTGTCAACTACTGTCTTCATCAGATTTTCAATGTGGGTTGAACCGCAGTTTTCGTTGATGTTAGTACCGTCCGGAGTATTGCTTACCATTATACAGCTTGCCCCAAGCCCTTCAAAAAGCTTTTTGGCAGTATGGGAAGCCGAACCGTTGGCACAGTCAAGAGCTACCTTTATACCCCTGAAATCAGTATCCACCGTTTTCATAACATAACGGATATAATCCCATTCGGCATTCATTTCATAAAATACTCTTCCAACGTCACAGCCGTCTTTTAACTGCATTTTTTCAGGAGTATCAAGAATAAGCTCTTCGATTTCATTTTCGATCTCATCTGAAAGTTTGAATCCTGTACCTGAAAACAGCTTGATTCCGTTAAACTCTACAGAATTATGTGACGCTGAGATCATTACGCCTGCGTCAGCTTCATATTTCTTCACCAGCATTGCTACCGCAGGAGTGGGAACAACTCCGAGAATATGTGCATTCGCACCTACCGAGCATATACCTGCAACAAGTGCCGCTTCCAGTACATCACCGGAAATTCTTGTATCCTTGCCGATTATGATTTTGGGCGTGTGGTTTGTTTCCTTTGCAAGCACCAACGCCGCAGCACGTCCTATGTTCATCGCCAGTTCGCAGGTAAGTTCGGTAATAGCTACCCCTCTTGCACCGTCTGTTCCAAATAATCTTCCCATATAAAATACTCCTTTTATCTTTTTTTAGTAACCATTTTCGCAATTATACTATCTATCTCACTGTCGCTTAATCCTAACTGTCTCAGATAATTTCTTGGTTCTTGCCACTTATCTTTGAACAAACGAAGGAACTCATACATAAACTCTTCCCTCGGTATAACGATATTCATATCGACTTCAGGCAAAAGTTTATGATAAAAAGCAAATCTCTCCTTATTGCACTCTTTGGTTTTCATGTAATCAAAAACAATATCTTCACTGCCTACGCCACACAGCATAAGCAAAATAGCACTTACAACACCTGTTCGGTCTTTACCGGCAGAGCAGTTTATCATAACCCCAAAAGGTGCTTCCGATATTGTTCTGAACACTCTCTGCATATTTGCCGAGCCGGCTATTTCCATATAACTGCCCGGGACTGCTTCGACAGATTCGGGGACTTGGCTCCCTTCGTCTATTGGTATATGATGATACAAAAATCCCTCTCGTCCGACAAATCCACTGGGACTCTGCAATACATCATCATTACCTCTCATATCAATTATAGTTGTTATATTACATTGAAGCAAATACCTAATATCCTTTTCACTGGGATAATTCTGTTTGTCGCTTCTGAAAATCACCTCTTTTTGCGTAGTTACCCCGCCATCGCATATGTAACCGCCCAAATCTCGGGTATTCATTGTTGTTTCCAGCAAGCTACCCATTATGATTAACTCCTTTGTCAATTAATATATATGAAATCAATGTATTTAAGATATCAATATCTCTGTTAAATGCAAATAAAATTGTGCATTATTATAGCGTTGTCTGCCCGTCTTTCAAAATCCCCAGATGCTCATATGCAAGCTGCGTCGCACATCTTCCTCTGGGCGTACGTGACAAAAATCCCAACTGCATGAGATATGGCTCGCAGACATCTTCAAGAGTCACAGCCTCTTCGTTCAAAGCGGACGCCAGCGTTTCAAGTCCTACCGGACCGCCGCCGTAGCCTTTTATAATCATAGTAAGCAGCCGTTTGTCAAGACTGTCAAGACCGAGATTGTCAACTTCCATTCTGTCCAGTGCAATTCTGGCAATGTCTTTGGTGATTTTTCCGTCACCCATAACCTCGGCAAAATCTCTCACTCTCTTCAAAAAACGGTTTGCAATACGAGGCGTGCCTCTCGAACGCTTTGCAATTTCCAACGCTCCCTCCCTGTCGCATGGAACGCTGAGAATCACTGCAGAACGCATTACAATGTCACAAAGCTGTTCATTTGTATATAGCTCCAGTCGTTCAATAACTCCGAATCTGTCACGCAGTGGCGATGTCAGCTGACCGGCTCTTGTGGTAGCACCAACAAGAGTAAACTTGTTAAGCTCTATTCTTATCGACCTTGCCGCAGGACCCTTTCCCATTATTATATCCAAAGCATAATCCTCAAGTGCAGGGTAAAGTACCTCTTCCACCTGTCTTGAAAGTCTGTGAATCTCATCAATGAAAAGCACGTCGCCTTCTTCAAGATTAGTAAGCAATGCCGCAAGGTCACCCGGTTTCTCAATAGCCGGGCCTGAAGTAGTACGTATATTTACTCCCATTTCATGAGCAATAATAGTTGATAGTGTGGTTTTGCCCAGCCCCGGAGGACCGTACAGCAGAATGTGGTCGAGACTGTCACCACGATTTTTTGCCGCCTGAATGTAAACCGAAAGATTTTCCTTGACCTTTTCCTGACCTACATATTCGGCAAGGGTCTTTGGCCTCAGACTTACCTCAAAATCATCGGTTGTGTCCTGCTTTATCTGCTTAGCGGCTACTATTCTGTTTTCAACGTCAAATTCGCCTTGTTCTATCATAATTTTATTTACCTCTATAATTTAATGACCGATTAATCATAAATCCTTACATATAGTAATTTAAAACTTTGCCAGCCCGATAAGAGCCTTTTTGATAAGCTCCTCAACAGATAATCCGGGATCCAGCTTTGAGATAACTCCCGCCGCCTCGGCCTGGGAATATCCCAGCACCTCCAAAGCAGTAATGGCTTCGCCGATATTATCTCCCATTGTCGGCAGCGAAACCGTACTCTGACCTCTGACAGAAATAGTTTCACCCGCAACCTTGTCTTTAAGCTCAAGACAGATTCTTTCAGCAGTTTTCTTGCCTATACCCTTGACCTGGGTAAAAGCCTTTGAATCTCCGGTAGCAACAGCAAGTGCGAATTGCTGCGGATTCATTGCCGATAAAATCGCCAGACCGGCTTTGGGACCCACACCCGATATGGATATAAGCAGTTTAAAAGCTCTCAGTTCCTCGCTGTCGGCAAAGCCGAACAGCTCCACAGCGTCTTCCCTGAAGTTCATATAGGTCAGCAATGTAACAGTCTTTTCACCTGCAATTTTTTGTAAGGTAGATAGTGTGGTCTTGCATGCATATCCGACCCCTGCACATTCAACAACCGCAAATTCACCTTCTGTATGTATCAGATTTCCCGTAACAGAATATATCATAATTTATCACCC
>JBJERB010000062.1:6172-8850 GCA_051882055.1 Oscillospiraceae bacterium | reverse complement strand
AGAGCGTTTCGTTTTACAAAGAATAAATGTGTTAAATCGGGATACATAATAGTACCTTGTTCTTCAGGAACAAAAAATCTTGAAAAAACCGTAAAAGCATATTTCTGGGAAGAGGTATTTGAGGGCGAAAATCTGGGCAGGGAAATTCTGATTGTGACTCTTGAAAAGAGTGAAAATGATTATATAGCCAAAAAACTCTCCGCACAGCTTCCTATCGTTTCGGTTGTGGATATTACGGCGGTAGAGGATTATATAAAACGCAGAGAGTTTTTCTGTGGAAGAACTAAAGACGTATAAAAGGTTGATTTAATGAAAGATTTGGAGAAAATACAGGGCGAAGTGGACAGCGTTATATATCGTAACGAAGAGAACGGATATGCTGTTATTATGCTTGCCTGCGATAACGACCTTGTCACCGTGGTGGGTGAAATGGGCAACGTTGAAGAGGGAGAAGAGCTTGTCTGTACCGGGGAATTTATAGTTCATCAGAAGTTCGGTGAGCAGTTTAAATGCTCTCTCTGTGAAAGATATCTGCCCACTACGGCGGCGTCGATACAGAAGTATCTTGCCGGCGGAGTAATAAGCGGAGTGGGAGCTGTTATCGCCAAGAGAATTGTGTCAAAATTCGGAGCCGATTCTCTGGATATCATAGAAAATCAGCCTGAAAAGCTTACAGAAATTGAGGGGATAACCTCTAAAAAGGCGAAGAAAATTTCCGAAGAATTTAAAACAACATTTGCCGTCCGTTCGCTTATGATCTATCTTTCCTCATTCGACGTTCCAACTTCAGTGGGAGTGAGTGCATGGAAAAGATGGGGTGAAAGTGCAGAGGAGATGATTAAGTCAAATCCATATGTGCTATGTGTTTTCGGAGTGGACTTGCCTTTTGTAAAGGCGGATATGATTGCCCGTGAAATCGGTATAGACGGTAATGCTAAATGCAGGATACGGGCTGGGATAAGCTGTGTTTTAAAAGAAAACGCCAATGCAGGTCATACCTGCCTGCCTCTTGATAAGCTGGAGAAAAAAGCCTGTGAGTTTCTGGGTATAACTTCCGATGAATTCAAAGAGGTGCTTGAAGAGCAGATAGAGGAAGAAAATCTTTTTTATTATTATAAAAAGAGCCGTCCTTTTGTAATGCTCAGGGATTATTATAAGGCGGAGGATTATATAGCAAGACGACTGTCGGTAATGGCGGCTTGTTCTTATGACAATAAAATTGACTTCTCGGAGGTTATTGATATTGCCGAAGAGGAAAATCATATCACATATGAAGATAGACAGAGAGAAGCAATTAATCTTGCACTTTCAAAAGGCTTTCTTGTGCTGACAGGCGGTCCGGGTACCGGTAAAACAACTACCCTTAACGCTATAATTTCTCTTTATCAACAGCAGGGTATGACGGTAATGATCGCCGCTCCTACAGGCAGAGCCGCAAAAAGGATCTCAGACCTTACGGGATATGAGGCGAAAACCATACATAGACTTCTGGAGGTCAAGCATGTGGACGGGGATACCCTTAAATTTCTTCATGATGAAAGCAATCAGCTTGACTGCGACGTAATGATAATAGATGAAATGTCTATGGTGGATTCCTGTCTTTTTGAAGCATTGCTCAGGGCGATAAGTATTTCATGTAAGCTGGTTTTGGTAGGAGATTCCGACCAGCTTCCGTCAGTGGGAGCTGGGAACGTGCTGAAAGATATTATCGACAGCGGTGTTATGCCTGTGGTAACGCTGAAAGAGATTTTCAGACAGGCACAGCAGAGTGCAATAGTTACAAACGCCCATAAAATAGTAAACGGAGAGCATATCGACCTTACTCAAAAGGATAATGATTTCTTTTTCTTTCAGCGTCAGAACTTTATAGAGCTTCAAAGTCTGGTGACACAGCTTTGTAAAACACGCCTGCCTAAAGCCTACGGTTATTCTCCCATTCAGGATATACAGGTGCTTTCTCCCACGAGAAAAGGTCCCGGAGGAGTAAGGGAACTGAATATTATGCTCCAGCAGGAGCTAAATCCGCCGGCAGCAGGAAAGTCTGAAATCAAAACTCCCTTGTATATTTACCGAAAGGGAGATAAGGTCATGCAGACCAAAAACGACTATGATATAATATGGAAAAAGACCGATGAGGATAAAACCGAAAGCGGAACCGGAATATTTAACGGTGATATCGGGATCATAACAAATGTAAATAAGATTTTAAAAACCGTCACCATTGATTTTGAGGGACGGACAGCAGTTTATTCACTGCAAATGCTTGAAAATCTTGAGCTTGCCTATGCGATAACCGTGCATAAAAGCCAGGGAAGCGAGTTTGAAGCAGTTATACTTACGGTGTCCGGGGGCTTTGATAAGCTGTATTACAGGAACTTGCTTTATACTGCGGTTACAAGGGCAAAAAAACTGCTTATAATTATCGGTACAAAAAAGCGTGTGGAATTTATGATAGACAATAACAGGCGTACCCTTAGATACACCTGTCTGAAAAATATGCTTTTGGATTTAAATGGGGAAGATAATTTGCTGAACCTCTGACAGCTGACATCTATAAACGAAAGGAAGGGTAAAATGGCAGAAAAATTAATTGACAGATTTGTTGACTTTGCTCCGCATCTTATAGCGGCGGCAGTGGTTTTTGTGTTGGGAATGCTGCTTACAAAAATAGTGGTAAA
>JBJERB010000062.1:0-6072 GCA_051882055.1 Oscillospiraceae bacterium | reverse complement strand
TTATGTTCACTCACCCGTTCAGATGCGGTGACTTTGTGGAAATAAACGGAGTGACAGGCACGGTAAAAGCCATTACTATTTTGTATACAAGACTTCTGACAGTAGATAATAAGGCGGTGCTTATACCCAACGGCAAGGTTTCCTCCGCAACGATTATAAACTATACTTATGAGGAATACAGAAAGCTGGAAATGCATTTTTCTATCAGCTACAGTCAGGATTTTCATAAAGCAATAGCGGTCATCAAGGATGTAATAAGTAAAAATCCCCTTGCTCTCAATAAGCCGGAAGAACCCCTTGTGGTAGTATCGGAGCATGGAGAAAGTGCAGTAAAAATACTTGTAAGAGTGTGCGTTAAATCGGAAGATTACTGGGAGCTGAACTATGCCTTGCTTGAACAGGTCAAGGATAGGTTTGACTCCGAGGGAATAGAGATTCCGTATAATAAGCTGGACGTACAGCTGAAAATGAAAACGTAGGGATTTCCCTGCGTTTTTTATGTCTTGCAGTCTTGATTCTTGTTTAGAAGCTCTTCTGTTTCATATTCGCTTGCATAGACTTTTTCTGCGTCCTTTGAAAAAAAGTCTTCAAGCTTTGCCAGCTTTACCGCCATTCTAAGCTCTCCGTCAAGTACGGAAAGAATTGCTTCGGCACAGCTGCTGATGCAAAGCTCGTTATATAAATTGCAAAGCTCGGCGGAGGAGTTTTTTATGAGGTGGCGTGTTTCTCTTATTATTCTTACATTGTCGCTCATTGGATATGTTCCTTTCCGTGTATTTATTCGGATTTTCCGTCAAGTACGGATAAAAGCTTTTTCTTGTGGTTCTTAGCTGAGGCACATAGCTTTTGAAACTCCGTTCTCAGCTGAGTTTCTCTCAGCTGCTTTGAGTATTCTTCAAGGTGATATATCAGGTTGTCCTGTGTTTCCAAAAGACTTTTCAGCCCGTTAAGCTCTTTTACTGTAATTTTGTTGTTCATTTTCAGCCCTCCCGAAATAAAAATTCAACTTCTGATATCTCGTATCTCGTATCCTAAGGCTATTATGCCGTTTAAAATTTAAGATATACTTATTAGAGATTAGAAGTTAGAAATCAGATATAAGAAATTTGTATAGGGGGGGTACGGTGTGTAGGGGTGCAAGCGTGTAGGTCGGCATTGTTGGGCAAGGACTCTGATCTTGTCGGTTATTGCATAAATCGTAAAGTATTATTAATGTGTTAAATTTATTTAAAAAGACCCGATTGCTCTTGTAAAAAATATTTTTTTGGTGTATAATATATTGTAATTGAATTTTTTATGCTATTAATGCTGTAAGAAAAGGAGAACTTACCACTATGAATGAACTAATACTGAATTCTGCACAGCTTTTATTGAAAGGAACGGACAGAAATCTGGACGTTGGTACTATTTTTTCCGTTGTTATTACCGGCTTGGTCGTTGTTTTTATCGGATTGATACTTCTCATACTCTTTGTTTCAATTTACGGTAAAATTTTTGAGACCGTTAAAAACAGAAAAGCCGAAAAATCTAAAAAGAAACTTGAAAATGCAAACCCTGTACCTATGGTTAAATCCGAACAGCAGCCTGTCCGTCAGCCGGTTGTTGAGGAAGGAATAAATGATGAGGTTGTGGCAGTTATTGCTGCGGCAGTGGCGGCAATGAGTGCAGGAACAGGTAAAAAAATGGTTCTCAGAAGCGTAAGCTCCGCTAAGCCTTCCCGTCCTTTGTGGGCACAGGCAGGAATTGCCGATAATACAAGACCGTTTTAATTTTTCTAAGATATTTACTTTTTGACTTGAAAGGATAGTGTTAATTAAATGAGTGTTATAAGCAGTTTTCTGGAAACGCTTGCCGACCTCGCCGGTGAATCGGGCTTTGCCGGATTTATGGTTGACGGAGGCTGGAAAAATATAATAATGATTCTTATCTCATTCTTGTTTATGTATCTTGCCATATCAAAAGGCTTCGAGCCGCTGCTGCTGCTCCCGATTTCCTTTGGTATGCTGCTTACAAACCTTCCCGGTGCAGGTCTTTATCATCCCGAATTCTGGGACTATCAGACTGTTACCGAAGCAGGAGGAGCCGTAAATGATCATTACATAAATTACGGAAATATTCTACAGCACGGAGGACTGCTGGATATATTGTATATGGGCGTCAAGCTTCAGATATATCCTCCGCTGATATTCCTGGGAATAGGTGCTATGACCGACTTTGGTCCTCTGATCGCCAATCCTAAGAGCTTTCTTCTCGGAGCGGCTGCTCAGGGCGGAATATTCATCACCTTTATCGGTGCCGCAATTCTCGGAATGAGTGCTGCTGAATGTGGTTCTATAGCAATTATCGGAGGAGCAGACGGGCCTACTGCAATATATGTTTCCTCAAAGCTCCTTTCAAAGACAGATGATATCGGCGTAGGTACAATAGCTCTTGCGGCGTATACGTATATGGCTCTTGTGCCGATTATACAACCGCCTATCATGAGAGCTTTGACCACAAAGAAAGAACGTTCCGTTGTAATGGGACAGCTCAGAAGCGTGTCAAAGATAGAAAAACTTATATTCCCTGTGCTTGTAACGGTTATAATTTCACTTATGATTCCCTCCGCCGCACCGCTGGTAGGTATGCTTATGTTCGGTAATCTGCTGAAAGAAAGCGGCTGCTGCGACAGAATCGCAAAAACCGCTCAGAACGAACTTATGAATATTATCACTATATTCTTGGGCGTTTCGGTGGGAGCTACCACAAGAGCCGATAAGATTATTTCTCTCGCATTCGGTAAAGTTATCCTGTTGGGAGTTATCGCATTTTCAATCGGTACTGCCTGCGGAGTACTTCTCGGAAAACTCATGTATGTTGTTTCAAGAGGAAAGATCAATCCGCTTATCGGATCGGCAGGCGTTTCGGCAGTTCCTATGGCTGCCCGTGTTTCACAGAAGGTGGGACAGGAAGAGGTTCCCACAAACTATCTGCTTATGCATGCTATGGGGCCTAACGTAGCCGGAGTTATCGGTTCTGCCGTTGCAGCAGGCGTGCTGCTCAGCATTGTTCAGGTTTAAGGACGGGCTTTTAACGATTATTGAGTTGGTTTTAAAGTGTTGTTTGTTTTTAGGGGCAAGCCCTGTAAGAAAGGTCTGCCCCTAACAAGAATACGAATATAATTTCTTCGGCAGACTGTGATGACGGGATTTTTACCCGTCATTTTGCTTTTGAAGTCATATGTAAAGCTTGGCATTGTAATATGTCCGGAAAATAGAACGGAGGTTTAAAATGGAAAGCAAATTTTTTGCGGTGATATCCAGAATGAAATATATTAATCGCTGGTCGCTTATGAGAAATACCATTAGTGAAAATATAAGCGAACATTCGCTGGATACGGCTTTTATCGCCCATGCTCTGGCTGTTATGAGGAATAAGCGTTTCGGCGGAAATGTTAATGCTGAAAGATGTGCATTGCTTGCAATTTTTCACGATACCACAGAAATTATTACCGGGGATCTGCCCACTCCTGTGAAATATTATAACCGTGAAATAAAAAACGCTTATAATGAAATTGAACAAAATGCAAAAAACCAGCTGCTTTCATATCTCCCTGAAGATTTAAGAGAAGAATATGAGCCTCTGTTTTGTAAAACTGAGGAAGAAAAAGAGCTTTGGAAGCTGGTCAAGGCGGCGGATAAGATCTCCGCTCTTATAAAATGCGTTGAGGAAAGACAAATGGGTAATAATGATTTTGCCTCTGCCGAAAAAAGTACATATAATGCCATAAAAGCTCTTAAAGTTCCCGAAGCTGATATGTTTCTGGAGGAATTTATGCCTTCATATCTCCTGACTCTGGACGAACAGGCGTAATTATTGCTAATATTATAAAATCTATTGCAAAAAATATTTTATTATGGTATACTGTTTATGGCGAGTCAGAAGTTTGATGTTTGAAATCAGAGGTTAGCTATTAGTAAACGGAAGCAAGAAATATGTAATTTCTGACTTTGTTTTTTTAATAGTAATTATCTGTAACCTTTTTTTGTATGGGAGTGAGTAAATTGATTAAGGTGAAAAATCATCTGGGTACAATTAAGATTTCCAATAAATATCTCAGAGATGTGGTTTCCGAAACTGCGGAAAGCTGCTTCGGCGTGGCAGGTATGAATTGCTACGGTGCAGTTCAGGGGGCGGAAAAAGTCTTCCTTGGAAATAAGCTTTCAAATAAAGGCGTAATTATCAGACAAGAGGATGATAAGCTGGCTGTTGATTTGCATATCACCGTTACTTACGGCGTGAATGTTCATGCGGTTACGGACAGTATTATCCATAAGGTTGAGTTTGTTCTGAATGAACAGACAGGTGTTGAAAAATCGGAGATCAACGTTTTTGTGGATAAAATAATTTAAATTTGAATATTACCTATTAATTTATATTGGGAGGATACGCTTGTGATTAGCGGAAAAATATTGCGTGACGCATTTATCAGCGGTGCAAACAGTATTTCAAATAATAAAAAATCGGTGGATGAGCTTAACGTTTTCCCTGTGCCTGACGGCGATACGGGAACAAATATGTCCATGACAATGGGCAACGCTCTTGCTGAACTTAATAATATGAAGGATAATGTCCATTGCTCTGTTGTTGCAGATACTGCGGCGTCTGCACTTTTAAGAGGTGCAAGAGGTAATTCCGGAGTTATACTTTCTTTGATTTTCAGAGGCTTTTCAAAGGCTTTCTCAGGAAAAAAAGAAGTCGGAAGCGAAGAATTGGTGCGTGCATTGGAATTGGGCGTAGAGGGAGCATATAAATCCGTAATGAAGCCAACGGAGGGTACTATACTTACCGTGGCAAGGGAATCGGCTGAAAAGGCGAGAGAACTTTCCCATTCCACAAACGACCCTATTGTTATATGGGAAGAGGTGTGCGACCAGGCGGAGCGTTCTCTTGAGGAAACTCCAAAGCTTCTGCCGGCATTGGCTAAAGCCGGAGTTGTGGACGCAGGCGGAAAAGGCTTGCTTATTATATTTGAAGCAATAAGAGACGTCTTCAAGGGCGGCGAAATTGTAAAAGCGGAAAATATACAGAATAAACCTGTGACGGTCGAAAGCTTTTCCTCTGCTGTTGGACAGTATGACGAGGAAATTCATTTCACATACTGCACAGAAATGCTTATTACAAAAAAAGAAGACTGCGACGATTCCTCTAAGTTGAGAGCGTATCTGGAAACTATCGGCGACTGCGTAGTGGTTGTGGAGGACGATGAGATTATTAAGGTACACGTTCACACCAACGACCCAGGAAAAGCTATCCAGAAAGGTCTTGAATTCGGATATATCAATCTGCCTAAGGTGGAGAACATGAAGCTCCAGCATGAGAAAAAGCAGAAGGAATCAAAGCAGGAGTTTGTTTCGGTCAAGCCTGAAAAGGAATTCGGATTTGTGGCAGTTGCGGCAGGAAACGGAATTGAGGCAATGTTCCGTGACATCGGCGTTGACTGTATCGTCAAAGGCGGACAGACAATGAATCCTTCTACTGAGGATATACTTGCGGCAATAATGTCATGTCCTGCGGAAACGGTATTTGTTCTGCCAAACAATAAGAATATAATCATGGCAGCCGAGCAGGCAGTAAGACTTGCTGACAGAAAAGTTTGCGTTCTTCAGACAAGGACTATCCCACAGGGTATGTCTGCAATGCTGGCTTTTGACCCGGACAGCGATTTCAATACCAACCGTCTTGCCATGACCGAGGCTCTTGAGAGAGTATCCACAGGTCAGATAACGTTTGCGGCAAGGGATTCGGATTTTGAGGGTCACGCAATTAAAAAAGGCGAGATTCTGTGTATGGATAACGGTAAGCTGGCCTTTGTTGAAAAAGATCTTGCAAAAGCGGCATATAAGCTGACCAAGAAGCTTATCAAGGGAGACAGTTCCTTTGTTACCGTGCTTTATGGTGCAGACGTTACCGACGAAGCAGCAGAAGCACTCGAAAAGCAGATATCAAATAAGTTCAGTAATATAGATGTGAATTTTATAAACGGCGGACAGCCGGTATATTACTATATAATCTCCGTGGAATAAGTGACAT
>JBJERB010000061.1:0-8946 GCA_051882055.1 Oscillospiraceae bacterium | reverse complement strand
GTTTGACTTTATTGATAAAATTGGAGCTGGTGGACGGACTCGAACCCCCGACCTGCTGATTACAAATCAGCTGCTCTACCAACTGAGCTACACCAGCTTAAATCAACTTTATAACATTGATATTATATCACAAATCAAAACGCTTGTCAATAGCTTTTTGTGCTTTTTATCACAATCGACAGCTTTATTATTATACACTGATACTAAATAGTTGTCAATACCATGTCCGGCTTTTTGTATACTTGCATAATTCCATTATTATTTTTTGTAGAAATTCACAACACTTTGTCGCACAAAAAGCCGCAGTAATAATACTGCGGCTTTTATATGTTTATTAATGTGTTCCACGTTTTACATAAGTTGTGTGCAACAGTTTATGTGCTCTGGATTTTCCCGGAGCGTCGAAATATTCGTCGTAAAGAAGCTTCATCACAGGGCTTTCGTGGGATTTTCTCAGCTTCATGGAGCTGTCAGCGTCATACAAAGCCTTTGAGCGTAAGGTTTTAAGATCCTTGTAATTACGAACGCTGTCGCTCTGCACAGGCTGTCCTCCGCCGTTGATACAACCGCCGGGACATGCCATTATTTCTACCATGTGATAATTTTTCTCGCCTGATTTTACCTGCTCGATAATTTTTCTGGCGTTGGAAAGTCCCGAAGCAACTGCCACATTGATTTCCATTCCGGCAATTTTATATGTAGCTTCTTTTATATTCTGTGTTCCTCTGACTTCCTTGAACTCAATCTTCTTGCAGCTTCCGTCCAGAATCACCGCCGCCGTTCTTAATGCGGCTTCCATAACTCCTCCCGTTGCTCCGAAAATTGCTCCGGCTCCTGAAGCAGTTTCAAAGGGATTGTCAAACTGTTCATCAGCAAGGTCTGTAAAGCTGACTCCCGCACCCTTGATCATCTTTGCAAGCTCACGAGTGGTAAGTGCAACATCAACATCGTCAAAATCAAAGGTCCTCAACTCTTCTCTTGTTACCTCAAATTTCTTTGCTGTACAAGGAATTATGCTGACAACATATAAATCCTTGGGGTCAATGCCTTCCTTCTGACAATAATAGCTCTTCAGCACTGCTCCGAACATCTGCTGAGGAGATTTGCAGGTTGAAAGATGGGGCAGGAATTCAGGATAATAATGCTCACAGAATTTTATCCAGCCGGGACAGCATGAAGTAAACATAGGCAAGGTTTTCTTCTTTGTGATTCTTTCAATAAGCTCGTGAGCCTCTTCCATAATTGTCAGATCGGCGGTAACGTCCATATTGAATACCTTGTCAACTCCCAGTCTGCGGATTGCCGCAACCATTTTTCCCTCTACATTAGTGCCGACAGGCATGTTAAAGCTTTCGCCCAGAGTTGCTCTGATTGAAGGTGCTGTAAAGAATATAACCTTTTTCTTTGGGTTGGAAATTGCATCCCAGACCTGGTCAATGTTGCTCTTTTCATTTAAAGCACCAACAGGACATGCAACTATACATTGACCGCAGCCAACGCAAGGCGAATCCGCCAGGCTCTTTTCAAATGCACAGCCTACGTGTACGTTAAATCCTCTCTTGATAGGTCCGATAACAGACACCGACTGAACATTTTTACATGCCGCAACACATCTCATACACTGAATACATTTGCTGTTGTCACGCACAATGTAAGGCGAAGCGTCGTCAATCTCATAAGCCATATCATCGCCTTTGAATCTGTCCTCGTCAACGCCGTAGTCAAAGGAAAGCTTCTGCAGCTCGCAGTTGTTTCCTCTAACGCAGGAAAGACATTTTTTATGATGGCTTGAAAGAATAAGCTCAATGGTGGTTTTTCTTGAAGCACGAACCTTTGGTGTATTTGTCAGAACCTCCATGCCCTCTTCAACCGGGTATACGCAGGATGCCACAAGACCTTTTCTTCCTACGATCTCAACCACGCAGACACGGCATGCTCCGATACAGTTTATTTCCTTGAGATAACACAACGACGGAATTTCAATGTTGGCAGCTTTAGCAGCCTGCAAAATTGTAGAGCCTTCAGGGACTTCAACAGGAATTCCGTTTATTTTCAGATGAATCATCTTTTTCTTTTCCATTAAAATACCCTCCTCTACTTTTTGCTTATTGCATTAAACTTACAGTTCTTCATACAAAGACCGCACTTGATACATTTATCCTTGTCGATAACATGAGGCTGCTTAACAGTTCCTGAAATTGCGTCCACAGGACAGTTTCTCGCACAAAGAGTACATCCCTTGCACAGTCCCGGATCAATCTCATAATGAAGCAAGCTCTTACATACGCCTGCCGGGCAATGCTTATCAACAATATGCTCAATATATTCGTCCTTGAAATACTTAATAGTAGACAAAACAGGGTTGGGTGCAGACTGTCCCAATGCACACAAAGATGAAGATTTCATATGCAGTGCCAGCTCTTCGATTTTGTCCAGATCCTCCGGCTCGCCGTTACCTGACGTAATCTTGTCCAGGAACTGCAAAAGTCTTCTTGTGCCGATACGGCAAGGCGTACATTTTCCGCAGGACTCGTCAACGGTAAAATTCAGATAGAATTTTGAGATATCTACCATACATGTATCTTCGTCCATAATGATAAGTCCGCCGGAGCCCATCATTGAACCGAGAGCTGTAAGATGCTCATAGTCGATAGGTGTATCTATATGACAAGCAGGGATACATCCGCCCGAAGGTCCGCCCGTCTGGGCAGCTTTAAATTTCTTTCCGTTGGGTATGCCTCCACCGATTTCCTCTACTATTTCACGAAGGGTAGTACCCATAGGGATTTCCACAAGACCTACGTTTGTAATCTTTCCTCCCAAAGCGAATACCTTGGTACCCTTTGAAGTTTCAGTACCCATTGAAGAATACCACTTAGCACCCTTACGGATAATCTGAGGAATATTAGAATATGTTTCAACATTATTAAGTACTGTCGGCTTACCGAAAAGTCCTTTGACAGCAGGGAATGGAGGACGGGGTCTCGGCTCGCCTCTGTGACCCTCGATAGAGGTCATAAGTGCCGTTTCCTCTCCGCAGACAAACGCGCCTGCTCCCAGACGGATCTCAATATCAAAATTAAAGTCCGTTCCGAAAATCTTTTCACCCAGAAGTCCGTATTCTCTTGCCTGTCTTAAAGCGATTTCAAGTCTTTCAACTGCAACGGGATATTCAGCACGAACATAAATATATCCCTGTGATGCTCCTATTGTATAGCCTGCTATAGCCATAGCCTCGATTATTGCGTGGGGATCTCCCTCAAGAATAGAACGATCCATGAAAGCTCCCGGGTCGCCCTCGTCGGCATTACAGCATACATATTTTACATCGCCCTCAGAAGCCTTTGCAAAAGCCCACTTTTTGCCCGTCGGGAAACCAGCTCCGCCTCTGCCTCTGATTCCGGAATCAAGCAGTTCCTGAATAACTTCGTCAGGCTTCATCTTTGTAAGAACCTTAGCCAGTGCCTGATAACCGTCGGTAGCAATATACTCTTCTATATCCTCCGGATTAATTACACCGCAGTTGCGAAGAGCAATTCTGAGCTGTTTCTTATAGAAATTAGTCTCTGAAAGAGAAATAATGCTTCCGTCCTTATGTACCGTTTCCTTATAAAGCAAGTCTTTAACAATATTACCTTTTTTAATATGCTCATCAACAATTCTGACAACGCCCTCCGGAGTAGCCTGAGCATAAAATGCACCTTCGGGATATACTATCATAATCGGGCCCAAAGCACAAAGACCGAAACAACCTGTTTTAACAACAAGCACTTCCTTGTCAAGACCCTGCTTTGCAAGCTCGCTCTCCAGAGCTTCTATAACCTTCTTGCTTCCCGAAGAAGTACAGCCTGTACCTCCGCACACGAGTATCTGTTTGCGATAGCCGGTTTTTTTAGCAAGCTTTTCGCCCTCCTCGGCAACAAGCTTTCTGACTTTAATAATATCTTCTTTAGCCTTTTTTATTTTGTTCAGTTCTTCAATAGTCATTATTTATCGGCACCTCCTTTTTTAGTCAGGTAGGAATCGAGAATCGAAGCCACCTGTTCGGGAGTCACTTTTCCGTAAACATCCTCGTCAACCATCATAACGGGTGCAAGTCCGCAAGCTCCTACACAGCGGCAGGAATCGATTGAAAACAGCCCGTCAGAAGTACATTCACCGCTTTTAATTCCAAGATGCTTTTCTACAGCCTCAAGAATTTTATCGGAACCTTTAACATAGCAAGCCGTTCCGAGACAGACGCTTACCCTGTGCTCGCCCTTGGGTGTAAGGGAAAACTGGGAGTAAAACGTTGCTACGCCGTAAACCTCGGAAAGTGAAATGCCCAGTCCGTCAGCGATCATAGTCTGAACTTCAATAGGCAGATACCCATAGATACCCTGCGCTTCCTGAAGAATCGGCATAAGGCCTCCCGGCTGATCGTGGTGCTTGGCTATAACCTCTTTCAACTGCCTTTCCTGCACGATTGTTCCCTTAAACGCATTCAGGGATTTTTCTGTCATAACGCAACCTCCTTAATTAGTACGCTTTTCACAATTTATGCATTCGCATAAATACATATGTCATGCCACATATGTCATGCATTTTATTATACATCATTTTATCTACAATTTCAAGCACAATTTTATATTTTTTTATATATTTTTTTGCGGGATTTTGGACAATTTACATTGGTTTTTTCTAAAAATCACATAAAAAACGGGATTGCCGCAGCAAGGCAATCCCTGAGAACATATAATTCTGTTTATTTGCAATAGCTTTCTATATAATTGTCAATACAATGCTGAACAATTACCTTTGCTTCCTCCGCACCCTTTACGTCGTCAATAACTGTTTCCTTATGTTCAAGAGATTTATAAACGGAGAAGAAATGAGACATCTCATCAAAAATATGCTTGGGAAGCTCCCCGATATCTTTATAAACATTATACGTAGGATCATTTTCCGGGATACAGATAATTTTTTCATCAGCAGCCCCATTGTCGAGCATGGAAATAACCCCGATAGGATAACAACTTACCAAAGACAACGGTTCAAGAGTTTCCGAACAAAGCACAAGTACATCCAGAGGGTCGCCGTCATCGGCAAAGGTCCTCGGAATAAACCCATAATTTGCAGGATAATGAGTTGATGTATAAAGAATTCTGTCCATTCTCAACAGTCCTGTAGCCTTATCCAGCTCGTATTTTACTTTAGAGCCTTTGGGAATTTCAATTACCGCAGTAAATCTTTCCTTTGTAATTGCTTTAGGTGAAATATCATGCCAAATATTCATTACAATCATTCCTCTCATATAAAGATATTAAAATCTGTTTTATTCTTCTATAATACCGGATAGATAAAGCCCCTCGGATTTTAAATTTTCCACAATGTCATATACGGTTTCACCGTTTATTTCCACAGCAGAACTTATCCCGGGAGAATCGTCTGAAAAAGTATCCCAAAGGGTAGCAAAATCACTTTCGCAGGGAATATCAAACCTATTGAATACGCTCCCGAACTTCTCCGTTTTTCCGTAAAGGGAAAAAGTCTGATATTTCGTGCAGTATATTTCTTCCTCCGCTTTATGCGAGCCAAAACCAAATCTGCAAAGTCCGTCATTTATTAAAATCTGCCCGTATCTTTTAAGTATTGCTTCGGCAACGGAAAGGGTACAGTTATCAAGATAATAAAGATCATAATGCAGCGGATCACTTTTTGATTTCCTAAGCTCTTTTTCTTTGATTTCATTGCACGGGATCTCTACAAAGAAAAACACAGGTTCTTCAAGAAGTTTTACAAGCTCTTTTAATAAAGGATAAATCAAATCGCCGCTTACAGTGGCATAAATGCCGTTATCATCAACGGAATAAGCGGAATGAACCGTATCATACTTTTCAACGCTGACTCCCTGTACAAGTTTAAAAGCCATTTCTATTCCGCCCTCTCCCCTTTATTTAAAACAATTATAACTCATTATAAATCAAATTGCAAGCATTTATAAATCTTAAATAAAAAAATAAGTCGTAAGCTCTTTTAAAATGCAAAAATATATGTTATAATAGTCTTAGCCTATAAGAGGTTAGAAATTAAAGTCTTTAGGGGCGGTGTCACTGCAACAATATAACTCAGGCAAGCCCCTATTGAAAATAAATATCAGGGAGGATGTTTTATGAATATTGCCGTAGCTCAGTCAGGAGGGCCAACCAGTGCAATAAACGCTTCACTTCTCGGAGTTTTTAAGCAGGCACTTAAAGTCCCCGAAATTGACGCAGTATTTGGTTCAATTAACGGAATCGAAGGAATTATAAACGACAATCTGATTGATTTAAAGCTTGTTATCAGGAATAACGATGATATGGAACTTCTGAGACAAACCCCCTCAACGGTTCTGGGTTCTTGCAGATATAAGCTTCCTGATCCCGACGAAGAAACGGACATATATAACATAATACTTAAATGCTTTGAAAGGCATAAAATTAAAGCCTTTTTCTATATCGGAGGCAATGACTCAATGGATACCGTTGCTAAGCTCTCGGCATTTTTCAAAAGCAACAACGTTGATATAAGAGTAATCGGAATTCCAAAAACTATTGATAACGATCTTCCCGAAACCGATCATACTCCGGGATTTGGCTCTGCTGCGAAATACGTTGCCGCAACAGCACAGGAAATTATCCGTGACAGCTCTGTATATTCAGCAGATTCGGTGACGATAATTGAAATCATGGGACGCCATGCCGGCTGGCTTACAGCTTCCTCATGCGTACTCAGAGCCAACGGCGAGACTGCTCCTCATTTAATTTATCTTCCTGAATGTGAATTCTCCGCAGAAAAATTCATTGAAGACGTCAAAACTGCTCAGGCAAAGCATAAAGCAGTTATAGTAGCAATTTCCGAGGGAGTTGAGATTCCCGATACTGACGGAAGCTATCAATCCGGTGCCGTGGATGTTTTCGGTCACAAATATCTGTCGGGGATCGGCAAAGTCCTTGAAAATCTGGTTCGGGACAAAATCGGCTGCAAAGTACGTTCCATAGAGTTAAACGTTATGCAGAGATGCTCCTCCCACATCAGTTCAAAGACAGACCTTGACGAAGCAGAGCTGATCGGAGCAAAGGGAGTTGAAGCGGCACTTCAGGGAAAAAGCGGAGAGACCATGGTTTTCAAGCGTGTTTCGGACAAGCCTTATGTTGTCACCATTGACAGCGTCGATTCAACGCTTATAGCAAATCATGAAAAATTCTTCCCGAAAGAGTGGATAAATACAGACTGCAACAATGTTTCCGACAAAGCTATTGATTATTTCCTGCCGCTTATTCAGGGAGAAGTAAATATTTCAATGAAAAACGGAATGCCTGTACATTTTAAAATTTAAAAGCTGTTGAAAACCCCCGTATTCATCGTAAATACGGGGGTTTTTAGTTTCATAAGCCGACAACTAATGTGCACTTTTGTTTACATACTTAGGTGACAGCTTTGAATATACAATTTTCTGTGAAGTATAAAGTCCGTAATACCCCGAAAGCATATAGCTTACTCCGCAGGCAAAGGCAAATAACAGCAGACCCTCTGAGCCAAACATTTCAATGCTGAGGAAAATTGACGCCAAGGGACAGTTTACCACTCCGCAGAAAAGAGCAATTAGTCCCACTGCCGCGCCGAACTGAGGCTCAAGTCCCAGCAAAGGAGCAACAGCACAGCCGAAGGTGGAACCTATAAACATGGTAGGTACAATTTCACCGCCCTTAAATCCGGCTCCGATTGTAATGGCAGTAAAAATTATTTTCATAATAAAGCTGTACCAATGAGCCGTCCCCTGTTCAAGTGCTGCGGAAATAACCTCCGACCCTGCACCGTTATAATCCTGATTGCCGATAATCAATGTAAGTACAATAATTGCACATCCGCCCACGGCGGCACGGACAAAATTGTTTTTAAACGTTACTTTTAATTTAAAGTGAGTATATTTCATAGCCATGCAGAAAAATATACTTACCAATGCACATAATACGGCAAGGATTCCTGTTCTTATAAATGAAACGGTGTTCAGCTCCGGGACATAATCTGAAATATTATATGTAACCGAATGGGAACCGAAAAACAGAGAGACCTTATAAGCTACCAATGCCGATACAACGCAAGGCACCAGCCCCACATAATAAATTACGCCAACGCTTATTACGCCCATAGCAAATAATGCGGCAGTAAGCGGAGTTCCGAAAAGCGATGAGAAAACGCCACTCATTCCGCACATGATCACAAGGCTCATGTCTCTTTCATCCAGCTTAAACAGCTCTCCTATTTTCGCACCGATACTTCCGCCAAGCTGAAGTGCCGCTCCCTCTCGTCCTGCCGAACCACCAAGTAAATGGGTAATAACTGTAGAAACAAAAATCAGCGGTGCAATTACTACAGGCACATGGTCCTTTGTTCTTACCGAGCTTATAATCAGATTCGTTCCCGGATCCTCTTTTAGTTTGCATAGCTTATAAAGTCCCGCTATTGCAACTCCTCCCAAAGGAAGAAATAAAATTATAAAGGGATACTCTTTTCTTAATTCATTGGCAAAAGCAACGGATTTATAAAAAAGAGTTCCCACTCCTCCGCCCACAAGACCGATCACAATAGCAATAAACAACCATTTTATAAATGTCCATGCATATTTTTTCACAGTCAGTATTATTCTGAATACAAAGGATTTTGTTATCATATTCTTCACCAAATTATAATTTTTTGTCTTATGACCGGGCAAAATATTCCCAGTCTCTAAGGCGTCAGCCGTTAAATGAGAAGGCAAGCACCTTATCGAAAAACAAACGGGCGACAATAGATATGCCCGGCATCTTAACAGTAAGGGCGGTCTGCGACCGCCCGTTAAAACTAATAAAAGACATCATATATAATCAAAAATTACAGTTCTGCGATTACCTCGACCTCAACAAGAACGTCCTTTGGAAGCTCTTT
>JBJERB010000060.1:0-1634 GCA_051882055.1 Oscillospiraceae bacterium | reverse complement strand
AATTATTACTGAATTTTAATTAAAACGGCTGCTGTATCTTTGCGATACAGCAGCCAATATTTTTAAAGTTGAAAAAGGCAATAATTCAACCATATTAAATTTTAAATTCACAGCTTGATTGTCATTATGCGTGTTTTATAAGTATTAATCATATATATCACTGCGACGATTAATCCTAAAAGCTCTGCAACAGGGAACGAAATCCAGATAAGATTCTCAGCATTGCTTAACTTTGAAAGAAAATATGCCAGCGGCAAAGCAGCAAATTGAAAGATAAGAGCAGCCCAAATCTATAATTACAGGATCATCAGTCTGGGATCTGAGAAACAGCTCTACTCCAAAAAGTCCGAAAATCATGAAAACCAGGCTGGTTACAATACCAATGAAAGTAGCATTTCCGGCAATACGGCTTGCCTTTTCTCTTTTTCCTTCGCCCAAAGCTCTTGAAAGCATTGCATTTATTCCGACTCCGGTTCCTACTCCTATAGCGATCATAAGCATTTGTATGGGAAATGACAGGGTCAAGGCATTAACGGCATAATCGCCCATATTTTTTATATGCTCAGTATCGCTCATATGACTTATAAAAAAGCTGTCCACAATATTATAAAATGCCTGAATCATCATTGACAGAATCATCGGCAAGCCCATTGAAAGCATAAGCGTTGGAATAGGTTTAACACCCATCTTGTTTTTACTGACTTCTTGTTCCATTATAATAATCATTCCTTTCTTCATAAAGCGTAAACCGACTATTGTCAAAACTGTCCTAAATATGTTAAATGCATAGGCGGTCAAAATAATATCAACGCATAAAAACAAACGAGCAGCATTAATCAACCGGACTTACGTGATTAACACTACTCGTTATTATTACAATGATATCATTTTTCTCGATAATTTTCAATAGTCATTTTCACCAAAACTATCAACCCATATAATGCACATAATTAACAAAAAAACATTTTGACTATTACCTAAAAACAAAATTTGTGATATAATTATTACAGAACAAATTTTCAGAAAGGCAATGATAAAATGTTTAAGGTAAATCAGACATTGTCTTACGGTCCTCAGGGTGTTTTTAAAATTGCTGAAATAGCATCTAAAAATATTACGGGCAAAATGTGCAGATATTACGTTCTGAAATCAATCAAAGGAAACAACTCGGTTGTTTATATTCCAACAGACAACGAAAAACTTGTTGCAAAATTGCGTCCTGTTTTATCCACGGAAGAAGTTTACAACCTCATAAATGAAATGCCTATGGACAAGTGCCAATGGATTGAAGACGACTTGAAACGCAAAGAAGCTTTTCATAACATTATTGCAGAAAGCAATCCTCAGAAGCTTGCAAATCTGATTCGCACAATTTATATTCATCAAAATGAGCTTTCTTCAATCGGAAAAAAGCTTCACATAAGCGATGAACGTTTCTTTAAAGAAGCGGAAAGAATACTATACAATGAATTTTCTCTGGCACTGATATCAGTTCGGATTCAGTACCGTCTTTTATCCTTGCACAAATAGGCAGTGGCAATCCGGAAAGTACCGATTAATTCACTTGCAAAGTTAATTCGTCTTGTATTTCCCCTGAATATGTGTTATAATTGTAACAGACAATACATATTCAG
>JBJERB010000059.1:3305-9094 GCA_051882055.1 Oscillospiraceae bacterium | reverse complement strand
TGTAGCCGTCAAAATAGGCGTCAAAGTGAAAGAATATTTAGATAAGTGAGTAAAAATATTAAGCTACCCATAGTAAAATAACTTTACAAAAAGAATAAAAACAACCATCATATATTTAATTATTACCGTTACCCCAGCCATCAATCTTTATAAAGTGCTATTTCGGCAATGCCTATTCTTGTTTGAACTCCACCCGAAACAACAATCTTTATGGTTAGTTTAACAAAACGCACACCTGTGCGTATATGATAGAAAAATCCGGATTGATTGCTTGACGTCCTGCAACCTTATTTTCTAAAACCTTTTCTCAATTTACACCATAATTTAATACCTCAAAATAATAAATGTACCGATTACTGATTTTTTCAATAATACAGTAGATTTCTTTAGGTTTTTGTTATATAATCAAATTAAAAGGTGATGATATGCAACAATTTACTAAAAGAGAAATCAAAGCGTCTATGATTCGCTTACTTCAATCTATGCCTATTGATAACATCAAGGTTAAAACAATTATTGATGACTGTGGCATAAGCAGGAATACTTTTTATTACCATTACAGCGATATATATGATGTTCTTAAGGAAATATTTGATGAAACTCTCAGAAAAGTTTTAGAAACAGACGCAAATAATTTTAATTGGGAGGAAGCCTTTCAAAAAGTGGCGAATAGTGCCTTAATTAACAGAAACGTTATTTATAATGTTTTCTCATCAAGGTATTTTGAAAACATCAAGGCATATGTTGATAATGCTATTGGCAATATCATTGCTGAAAAAATGCGTGAACAATGTATTTTGAAAAATCAAAGTATCAATGAAGATGATATTAGAATAATTTCTACATTTTATAAACACGCAGTAAACGGAACATTTGTTGAATGGATACATAATGGAATGAAAACCGATCCTAAGGTATTCATAGAGAAAATTGGAAAGCTGTTTCCTAAGGATATTGAAAATTCAATAGATTTAATATAGCGTAAATTATATTACAAATTAATGGAAGTGCACAAAATCCGTGTACTTCCCTTTTTTTGACTGTTTAATTTTACATTTATCTCTGTTATAATTAAAGTGATATTATTTAAACTGGTAAATTGGAGGTTATATTTTGGATAATTCAATTTGGCTAATGCTGTTGCTTCAGGTTGTTTTAATTTCACTTAATGCAATCTTTGCCGCCGCAGAAATTGCTGTGGTAAGTATGAATGACAATAAAATGGCAAAGATGGCAAAGGAAGGGAATAAAAAAGCCCAAAGGCTCATCAAATTGACAGGTCAACCTGCAAGATTTCTTGCAACGATTCAGGTTGCAATAACGCTTTCGGGATTTTTAGGTTCTGCATTTGCAGCAGATAATTTTGCTGAACCGCTTGTGGAACTTATATTGAAAACCGGAATAGGTATATCTACTGATACGCTGAATAGTATAGTGGTTATATTAATTACCTTGATATTGTCCTATTTTACTCTTGTTTTTGGCGAACTTGTGCCTAAAAGGGTTGCGATGAAAAAGACAGAATCATTAGCATTGTCCTTATCAGGATTGATATATGCTGTATCTATTGTTTTTAAGCCGCTTGTTTCCTTTCTCACGTTATCAACAAATGCCATTTTACGTTTATTAAGGATAGATCCGAATTCAAAGGATGATGAAATCAGCGAGGAAGATATACGGATGAGTGTTGATGTAGGGTTCGAGAATGGTACTATTGATATCACAGAAAAAGAAATAATTCAAAATGTATTTGAATTCGATGATTTAACTGCAGGAGAAATTGCTGTTCACAGAACAGAGGTTTCGATACTATGGCTTGAAGAAACGCTTGATGATTGGGATAATACAATTCATTCAAGCAGGCATAAGGTATATCCCGTATGTGATGAAACAGTTGACAATATTGTAGGTTTACTTGATGCAAAGGATTACTTTAGCATTAAAGATAAAACAAAAGAAAATGTTTTGAATGTTGCTGTTCATGGTGCATATTTTGTTCCGGAAAATATCAAGCTTGATGTTTTATTTAAAGATATGAAACAGAGTAAAAACAACTTTGCGATAGTAGTTGATGAGCACGGAGGAACAACAGGAATAATAACAATGAATGACCTGCTTGAAGAGCTTGTCGGTAATTTTGATTGGGATAAAAACAAAGAAAATACCGATTTTATTGAAAACATTGATTCAAAAACATGGAAAATAACAGGTAATCCATCTATTGATGAGATTGAAGAAACATTAGATGTTTCAATAAAAAATAAAAAATGCGAAACATTTAACGGGCTTGTTGTTGATGTTTTAGGAGCGATACCTTCGGAAGGTGATTCTTTTGAAATTGAAATTGATGGTTTGCTGATTAAGGTTGAGGATGTAAAAAATCATTGCGTAAAGACAGCAGTTGTAAGTAAAACACAATGTATAGATTAAAAAGTTAATACATAGTACAAAATTAAGAAAGTGCACAAAACTTGTGTATTTTCTTTTTTTTGACAGTTTTATTCTTTTTTTCTATGTGCTTAAATAAAATCAAATGAAAGGAAGGATAATTATGGCATATAGTGATTTTAAAAACAATGTTACTTATTCTGTTGCATCAAAAGCAATAGAGTCTGTAATCAAATACATCAATAATCCTGACAAAAGACAGGAAAATCTGTTAAGGCTTGTTGATTTGTCCCAAAAGCTAATGGGAGATAAATTCAGAAAAGAAGTCTTTGACGGAGCACGTAATCTTATAATTGATGACGATAGCAAGTGGATGCAATATGTTAATAAGTTAATTAATGAACTTGATCCCAATGTGGTTAAAATGCACGCATTAAATCTTGGATATCAATCAGCTTTTTACGGCTATACAAAAACGCAGGAGCTTTCAAAACAGTACGGATATAAAATTCCTTGGATAATTCTTATGGATCCTACCTCTGCATGCAATATGCACTGCAAAGGCTGTTGGGCAGCGGAATACGGAAAAAGCTTAAATCTTTCTTATGAGGACTTAGACAGTATCATTACCCAAGGGGAAAAGCTGGGAATATATTTCTACATGATGACCGGCGGTGAGCCTTTAATGAGGAAGAAAGATATTCTAAAGCTTGCAAGGGTTCACAATAAATGTGCGTTTCATTTGTTTACAAATGGTACATTAGTTGATGAAGATCTTTGTAAGGAAATGAAAAAGTTAGGCAATATTTCGCTTTCAGTCAGTATTGAGGGATTTGAGGAAGCAAACGATTTCAGACGTGGAGAAGGATGTTTTGAAAAGGTTAAGCATTCAATGAAGCTGCTTAAGGAAAACGGACTTCTTTTCGGCACATCAATTTGCTATACCTCAAAAAATTATAAGGTAGTAACAAGTGATGAATTCTTGGACTTTCTTATTGATAATGGTGTGAGATACACTTGGTATTTTCACTATATGCCTGTTGGCAATGATGCCTCAACGGATTTATTGTTGACTCCTGAGCAAAGAGAATATATGTATCACAGAGTTAGGGAAATAAGAGGCAATACAGGCGGCAAACCAATATACGCTTTCGATTTTCAAAATGACGGTGAATATGTAGGAGGATGTATTGCAGGCGGAAGATTTTACTGCCACATCAATCCAAACGGGGATGTTGAGCCATGCGTATTTATTCATTACTCAAATGCCAATATTCACGATATGTCGCTCTTGGAATGTCTCGGACAACCTTTGTTCAGAGAATATCAAAAAGGTCAACCTTTTAATGATAATCCGTTACGACCTTGCCCGATGCTTGAAAATCCCGAGTGTTTAAAACAACTGGTAAAAAATGTCGATGCAAAAAGTACAGATATGAAAAGTCCTGAGGATCCATGTTCACTTTGCAATAAATGTGAAAAATATTCTAAAGATTGGACCCCGACGGCTGAAAAATTATTTATTGAGCATCCGCCTAAAAGAAAAATTCATAAAGGAACAATTGACAATTTAAGCAAGAGTTAGGGAATAAAAATGAAGAAATCAAGCATTACTATCCCGTCAAAAGACGGTAAAAATCTTTTGAATGTTATTATTTGGGAAACCGAAGAAAAGCCTAAGGGCATATTACAGCTTGTTCATGGAATGGCTGAATATATTGAAAGATATAATGACTTTGCTGCATATTTAACAAGATATGGTTACAATGTTATCGGTCATGACCATTTGGGACACGGTAAAACTGCAAAATGCAAAGAGGATTTGGGCTTTTTTGCCGATAAAAACGGTGATGAAATTATAATAGAAGATATGTATAGCGTTACAAAATACGCCAAAGAAAGATGGAATGATATTCCTAATTATATTCTCGGTCACAGTATGGGTTCATTTTGTGTTCGCCAATATTTGACTGAGCACAGTTATGATGTGTACGGTGCAATAATTATGGGAACAGGATGGATACCGGCTCCTGTTGCAAATATGGGAAAGTTTTTGGCTGATTGTGAATGCAAAAAACATGGTAATCGCTATAAAAGTCGAACACTTGTAAAAATTTCAATAGGCAATAATAATAAACCATTTGAACCTGCCAGAACCCCTGTGGATTGGCTTTCAAGAGATTTTAATAATGTTGACAAATATGTTGCCGACTCTCTTTGCGGTTTTGATTTTACTGCAGGTGCATACAGGGATTTCTTTGCAATCCTTCAAAAAATAGCAAGAAATAAAAATCTTTTAGGAATAAGAAAGCATCTGCCGATTTTAGTTATATCCGGTGAGGAAGACCCGGTAGGTGGAAAAGAAGCATGTAAAAAGTTTGTAAGTCAATGTCTTGTTAATGGTTTAGGAAATACAAGCCTGAAACTTTTACCTTATGACCGACACGAAATCCTTAATGAAATAGATAAAGACATAGTTTATATCTACCTAAAGAATTGGTTAAACGACAGAGTATACGAGGCGGAAGCATATAAGGAAGCAAATATTCTCAACGATTATGAAAATTAGGATAATTAAATGAATAAAAAACCATTTTACAAAGATAAAAATACTCAAACCTTGATGCTATATGATTACACCATTGCAGATTTATGGCTTGCAAGCTTAGTATTTGCCAATATTGGTTATTGGGTAGAAAATCTATTTAGACTTTTTTCAAAAGGAATATTAGATTCACGCAATCAGGTCTTACCGTTTTTGTTTTGCTATTCAATCGCAATGTGGGCATTATATTTTGCTTTGGGTACACCGAAAAAAGCAAGAATTTTTAATCATAAGATAATATCTGATGACAGTATAAAGAGTCAAAGGTTATCTGTATTATGTTATTTTTTAATTTCATTTTTCTTCATATTTTTCGGTGAGATAGTTGTCGGAACGATGTTTGAAAAAATATCAGGCATACAACTTTGGAATTATAGCGGTATTCCTCTTCATATGACTCAATATACAAGTGTTCCTACAACTATTGCCCTTTCGACAGGTGTTATAGTTCTAATGGAGTATTTTTTTACTCCTCTTATGAATGCCATACACAAATTAAAAAAGAAAACCGTTTTGAAAATAGATTATATACTTGGCGGTTTAATTATCATAGACTGGCTATATATGATGATTAGCATAAACTTTTTTAAGGTTTCACCTAACTATTGGTCAATTCAATTTTAGTTAGGGTTCGGACGGATTATGTAACTTTATTTTGCTGTTTTTTCAATGTCCGAGGGCTCTTCTCTTTCTTATTAAAATTTTTACTACTGAATTGACCATCTAAAGCCGACACGAATTATATATTGTCTGCCATAATTCGTGTCGGTGATTAAGGAAAAATTAGTGTGAAAAA
>JBJERB010000059.1:2051-3205 GCA_051882055.1 Oscillospiraceae bacterium | reverse complement strand
CCATTATACGCCTTGTCCGGCTACAATAAGGTGTTAGGAATTTTTTATAAACTATTTGTAGCCGGAAAGGCTATGGGAATTATTATGAAATATCTCAAAAGAATTAAAACTGCATATATATTAACCTGTATAGCTTTTATAATTGTTGGATTAATTTTACTTATATATCCTGAACTTTCAATGATTACAATTTGCTATATAATCGGTATTATGTCAATTGTATTCGGAATAATTAAAATATTTGCTTATTTTTCAGATGACAAATATAATATCGCTTTTCAATTTGATCTTGCTTTAGGATTGTTTAATGTAATTGTAGGCATTATTATATTAGTTCATCCAAGTTGGATTGTAAGAATTCTACCTTTGATTTTAGGCGTTTTGATTATTGTAAACAGCTTGTTTTCAATTCAAGCCTCCCTTGATGCTAAAAGATTCGGAATGAAAAAATGGTTTGTTCTACTCATTTTTTCAATTCTATCAATAGCAATGGGAATTGTTCTTGTATTTTATCCATTTAATAGTGCAGTTGTTCTAACAATGCTTTATGGGGCAGGTTGTATTTTAACAGGAACAGAAAAACTTATTGCAGCAATATATACGACCCAGCGTGTAAAAAATATTCTTCCTTTCAAAACCTCTATTGACGTTGATTATGATGTTGAAGATGATGCTGATGAATTTTAGTTTAGTAGCAGGAGAAAAATATGGTTGAATATATAGTAGGAATCAGAGGAAGTGGTAAAACAAGTCGTATGATTAAAAAAGCCATAGATTTATCAAAGAATGAAAATAACACTGTTGTTTTCGTTGATTGCGGGAATGGACTCAATTGTGTTTTGCCGCCAAATATTAGGCTGATTAATGCGAATGACTTTGATATTTTTGGTGCAAAAGTCTTATATGGATTTCTATTAGGCTTGTGTGCAGGGAATTACGACATCACGGATATATTTGTCGATTGTGCTTTAAGAATAATATGGAATAAAACAACAGATATGGATGATTTTATGAATCTTATGAGCGAGGCATCAAGAAAAACAGGTGTAAATTTTCATTTTGCTTATTGTGACGAATTTACTCCTAAAATCATCGAAGAATGTATTTAAAATTGGCAAAAAATGATTTGTATTGCTTGAAAAACAATTGAAAAA
>JBJERB010000059.1:0-1951 GCA_051882055.1 Oscillospiraceae bacterium | reverse complement strand
TGTATTGCTTGAAAAACAATTGAAAAAAGCATTGAAAAAAATATATTTTGTGTTAAAATGTAAGGAATAAGGGAGTAGTCGGCACAAAGTGTGATTAGGTCAACATACTGGATTTTATCCTGGCTTTATCTTGAATGACGAGACTTATCTGTAATATGCAGGTAAGCCGCGTCTTTTTTTATTACCTGCAAAACTCGGAGGTAAAAAATATGGGACTTTGGGAATTGTTTGTTATTGCTGTGGGACTTTCGATGGATGCGTTTGCTGTGTCAATCTGCAAAGGGCTTTCTGTAAAAAAAGTAACAAAAAAGCATTTACTGATTGCAGGCATATATTTCGGTGGATTTCAGGCACTTATGCCCCTTATAGGATATTGGCTTGGAAGTCGTTTTCAATCACTCATCACGAACATTGACCATTGGATAGCTTTTGTTCTGCTTGGGATAATAGGTCTTAATATGATTAGAGAGTCAAGAGGAAAAGCAGAAGAACTTGATAGTTCATTTTCCTTTAAATCAATGTTCCCTCTTGCAATTGCAACAAGTATTGATGCACTTGCTGTTGGTATAACATTTGCTTTTTTGCAGGTTCGGATTGTTCCTGCCGTTACTTTTATTGGTATTGTAACCTTTGTTCTTTCTGTGGCAGGAGTGAAAATAGGAAATGTTTTCGGTGCTAAATACAAATCAACTGCCGAGCTTATCGGAGGTATAGTTTTAATCGTAATGGGTGTAAAAATTCTCCTTGAGCACCTTAGTGTAATAGGATAAAATACATAAATTATTACTTTCAACCTAAAAGAGGGTTTTAATATGCGAAATATAATTTTTCTTGGATTGGTCAGCTTTTTCGCTGATTTGTCCAGCGAAATGGTTTATCCGTTGATACCGATTTATTTAACATCTGTATTAGGTGCTACTCCGACATTAGTGGGAGTAATCGAAGGAATTGCAGAAAGTATTGCAAGCTTGCTTAAAGTATTCAGCGGTTATATAAGCGATAAATATCACAAAAAGAAGCCTATTGCATTTTTGGGATATGCGTCAGGGCTGGTATATAAAATTACCTTGCTTTTTGCAGGCTCGTGGGTTGGAATATTATTTGCAAGAGTAATTGACCGCTTTGGAAAAGGAATAAGGACAGCACCGAGAGATGTAATGGTATCCGATTCTGCCGAAAAAGGAAACACCGGAAAAACCTTCGGTATACATAAAATGCTTGATATGGCAGGCTCAGCAGTGGGAATACTTATTGCTTTTATTCTTTTCAAAAACTTGGGAAAGGATTCCTACCGAACAGTGTTTGCCGTGTCAATAATCCCTGTTTTATTAGCTTTGCTGATGTTTGCTTTTATTCGTGAAAAAAAGGAATATCGACCCACAATACAAAGAGAAGCGTTTTGGAAGAATATAAAAAAGCTTGATAGAAATCTCATATTATATTTGGTGGTTGTCTTTGTTTTCACTCTCGGAAATTCATCAAACAGCTTTTTGCTTTTAAGAGCTTGTGATGTAGGATTCAGCAGTACAGATGTTATTCTGCTCTATTTTTTATACAACGCATCCGCATCTATACTTGCAATTCCTTTCGGAAAGAAATCCGACAAGGTAGGCAGAAAGAAACTTTTGGTTCTTGGATATATTACTTTTGCGTCGGTTTATTTCCTTTTTGCATTTGCAACTAATAAAACAATGATTGTAATTGCTTTTATTTCCTATGGCGTTTATACCGCAATGATTAGCGGAACAGAGAGGGCATTTATTTCGGAAATAGCACCGCCGGATCTTAAAGGCACAATGCTTGGTATGCATTCAACATTGACGGGTATTGCACTATTGCCTGCCAGCGTAATAGCAGGATTTCTTTGGGATTCTTTCGGCAGCTTTGCACCGTTTACATTTGGAGCAATATTATCTTTGCTTGCGGCAATATTGCTGATTTTTGGAATGAA
>JBJERB010000058.1:0-9159 GCA_051882055.1 Oscillospiraceae bacterium | reverse complement strand
CTCACGGCTTGGGTGCCGGTGCAAAGCCTGAAATAGGCGAAGCTTCCGCACAGGAAAGCAAGGAAGAAATTTCTGAGGTTATTAAAGACGCCGATATGGTGTTTATTACTGCCGGTATGGGCGGCGGAACAGGTACGGGTGCGGCTCCGATAGTTGCTCAGATAGCACAGGAAATGGAGAAGCTTACCGTTGCGGTAGTTACAAAGCCGTTTAAATTTGAAGGTCCTAAGAAAATGGAAAAGGCTGAAAAGGGTATTTCCTCTTTGCTTGAACATGTTGACGCACTTATCGTTATTCCTAACCAAAATCTTCTTACAGGTCAGGAAAAGCTCACAATGCGTCAGTCTTATGCACTTGCCGATGAGGTTCTTAAAACAGACGTAATTTCCATTGCTGAAATTATTACAAGACATGATGATATCAACGTTGACTTCGCAGATATCACAACTATTATAAAAGACGCAGGCTTTGCTCACATGGCTATCGGTCACGGTTCGGGCAAGGATAAGGTTCAGGACGTTGTTTCTCAGGTTATTTCAAGCGACCTGCTGGAAACTTCCATCAAGGGTGCAAAGAGATTGCTTGTTAATATTACAATGTCTGAGGATATTGTTGTTGACGAGATTGACAATCTTACAAATGCAATTACCGAAGCTGTTGATCCGGACGCTGAAATTATCTTCGGTAACGGATATGATCCTAACGCAACCGATGAAGTTTGGGTTACTGTTATTGCTGCTGATTTTGACGGTAACGGAGGAAAACCTCTTGCAGTCAACAGAGCTTCACTTTCTGCTAACTATGCTGCTCAGAATGCAAAAGCTGACGCTGAGGCAATGCACAAGGCAGGAGTTAAGGCTGCTGATAATCCGAATTATTACGATGATATTTTCAATATTATTAAAAATAAATAATAGTTACTTGACAATAAAGGCGAACCGCTTTTGGTTCGCCTTTTTAACATAAAAGCAGTAATTTGAGGAGTAATTAAATGGCACAGATATATAAATGCAGAGCGGAAGATTTGAAAAAGCGTGCAGGAGAATTTCACTGCGGGGATAAAATTTTGCTCACGGGTACGGTATATACTTCCCGTGATGCAGCACATAAAAGGATCAACGCTTTGCTTGATGAGGGGAAAGAGCTTCCTTATGATTTGAAAGACGCAGTAATTTATTATGCAGGGCCTACCCCGGCTCCTGAAGGAAAAGCTATCGGTTCCTGCGGTCCCACCACTTCAGGCAGAATGGATAGGTTTGCTCCCAGATTCCTTGACTTAGGACTCGGAGGAATGATAGGCAAAGGCGAGCGTTCACAAGAGGTAAGGGACGCTGTGGTTCGGAATAAAGCTATTTATCTTTGTGCAGTCGGCGGATGCGGAGCATTAGCAAGCAACTGTATTAAGTCCTGTGAAGTTATCGCTTTTGAAGATCTTGGCTGTGAATCTGTGAAAAAACTCTATGTGGAGGATTTTCCTCTTGTTGTGGCAAACGATTGTTACGGCGGAGATATTTTCAGCTCCGGAAGAAAGGAATATTGCGGGATGTAGCGGCATATTAATTATGCAATATAACTATATGAAGATTGCCTAATGTGTGAAATGTCACAAAAATTGTTTAAATGCTTGACAAAGTTTGGCGGTTGTGCTATTATGATGTTGTATAAACTGGTGCGGACGGTGAAATAAATTGGATAAGAAATGTTCTTTGGAATTTTCGGAATTGTCCGATGAAGAACTTGCCGTAAAAGCAAAGAAAGACAAGCGTGCCATCGCTGAATTGCTTTCAAGATATATCTGCACTATTGAGGCACGGGCGAGGAATTTTGCAATGTCCTTTTCCGATGATCTGGCTCAAGAGGGGTTCATAGGCTTTCTGAAAGCCGTTGAGAGCTATGACGAAAACAGGAATGTGAAATTTTCAACCTATGCTAACGTTTGTATAAGAAATAAAATGATTTCGGCTTTCGATAAACAAAAGGATATCGCCAAAGGCAAGGTGGAAGATACGTTCAGTGAGGAAATGGACGATCCGGCGGTGATTCCGGAAAATATCCTGGTGGAAAAAGAAAGGCTGAATGAAATTTATGATAAAATTATTTCTGCTTTGTCAGAGCAGGAATGGCGTGTATTTCAATTGTTTTTAACAGGTTTGGCTTATAATCAGATAGCATTAGAATTAAATTGTTCTCCTAAAACGGTAGATAATGCAATGCAGAGGGTAAGACGAAAATTAAAATCAGTTTTGAGATCAAGTCGTGAATAATTTTGCATTGTATGGCCGGGTAGCTTAACAGGAGAGCGTTGCTGAGCAAGAGCAAAGATGTCGGTGCGAGTCCGATTCGGCAAATTTAATTATATTTTAGTGAGGTAAAAATTATGTATGAAGACAAGACATTAGTATGCAAAGAATGCGGAAACGAATTCGTTTTTACTGCCGGTGAGCAGGAATTCTATGCAGAAAAAGGCTTTGAAAATGAACCCCAGAGATGCAAGGCTTGCCGTGACGCAAGAAAGAACGCTGCAAGAGCTGAAAGACAGACCTATGTAGCTACATGTGCTGCCTGCGGCGGAGAAGCAGTTGTTCCGTTTAAGCCAAGAGAAGACAGACCTGTTTATTGCAGTGAATGTTTCGCTAAACTTAAAGAAGAAAATTAATTTGGCGGAGCTGTTGCAAGTTAACAGTAACTTCATAAAATCAAGGGGGGCGGTCAAAGACCGCCCCTATGTTATTATATGCGTATTTACGTTTTTTAATGTAGGGACTACTTGTCGTCGCCCGAATTTGTTATAATTTTGTGGCTGTGTAGTTGTAGGGACACGGTGTAACCTGTCCGTTCATCACAACAGCCCCTTTTTTAAAAAATGAATAAAAACTATTGCTTTTTTCGGCAATATTGGTTATAATAAAAATGTAAAAGGTCCAAGAGAGGAGTGTAAAAAATGGCTTTTAAAGTAACAAAAGATACAATTATCGGCGATATTATGGATCATGACGCTTCAACAGCTGAATTTTTCATGGAAATGGGAATGCACTGTCTGCATTGTCCTTCTTCAAGAGGTGAATCGTTGGAACAGGCTTGTATGGTTCACGGTGTTGATGTTGACGAAATGGTTGAAAAGATTAATTCACATATCGGTGCATAATTTGATTTATAGCCCGGATACGCTTCGGTGGTTTGATGGGGAGCGGTTCGGACAGGTGATTTTGTAAACATTATGAAATCGTATGGGCGGCCTTTGGTCGCCTATGCTTTTATTGCGGAGAATAAACTATATGACAGATAACAGATTACTGACTTGTGTAAAGCTCGTAGTTGGGAATAAAGCGGTAGACGTTGGAACAGATCATGGATATCTTGCCGTTCATCTTATCGAAAAGGGAATATGCCATAGCGTTGTTGCCTGCGATGTCAATGAGAAACCCCTTGAGGCGGCAAAAAACACTGCCGAAAAAGCAGGGCTTTCAGAAAATATTCAACTTATCCTTTCTGACGGATTGGATAATGTACCAAAAGACGGGGTTACCGATGTTATTATGGCGGGCATGGGCGGAGAGCTTATATCAAAACTTGTGGGGAAATGCTCATGGCTTCGGGACAAATCAAACCCGGTGAATCTTGTTTTACAGCCTATGACTAAGAGCGAAGTGCTTAGAAAATGGCTTTATGATAATGAATTTGAAATAAAAAAAGAGCTTGGCTGTGAGGACAGCGGTTTTGTCTATTCGGTTATGCAGGCAGAATTTGTGGGAAGAAAGCCTTCATATTGCTGTGATGACAGATATCTGTACGGCGGTTTGGTAACGGCAGAGGATAAAAGCGGAAAAGCCTATCTTGAACATCAGGCCGGACGGCTTATGGTTGCAGGAAAGGGAATGTTAAAGTCAGAGGATAAAAAAGAACAGGGAAGAAATCTGTTGAAGGCGGCAGAACTTTTGCAAAAATAAAGGAGCTTATAAATGGTAACAGTCGGAGATATTTTTGATGAAATAAACAGAATAGCACCCTTTTCCTTGCAGGAAAGCTATGATAACAGCGGTTTGCTTGTGGGAGATAAAAATAAACGGGTTGTGAAAGTATTGATTGCTTTAGATATTACCAGGCAGACGGCGGAGGAAGCGGTGAGATCAGAATGTGATCTGGTTATATCTCATCACCCTGTTATTTTTCATGGGCTTAAAAGCCTTTGCCCTGACAATCCTGCGGTAATACTTGCCGCTGGCGGTATAAGTGCAATTTGTATGCATACCAATTTCGATTCCGCAGACGGTGGAATGAACGATATACTGTGCAAAAAGCTGGGGCTTGTTCCCGGAGAGCCTCTTGCAGTGGAAAACGGCAAGACTATGGGATATATATGTTCTTTGGAAAAAGAGTGTACGCCTGAGCATCTTGCTCAGAAGATTAAAATCAGGCTGGGTAATTCTGTGGTCAGATATAATGACACGGGCAAGAGCCTGAAAAGAATCGCTGTATGTTCGGGAAGCGGAGGAAGTTTTCTGCCTGATGTTATTGAAAAAGGTGCGGACGGATATATAACAGGCGATGTGAAGCATGATGTTTTTATCGACGCAAACAACAACGGAATCTGTATATTTGACGCAGGTCATTTTCACACGGAAAATATATTTTACGATTATCTTTATGACAGACTTACAGAGAAATTTCCGTCGTTAAGCATTTCGGAAGCTGTTTCAAACAAAGACATACTGTCATATGAAATATAGATTTGTTTTTAAATAGGAAAGGAACGACATATTCAAATGGCATTGGACGGAATATTTTTAAGACTTGTAAAACAGCAGATATCTCCGCTTATAGGCGGTCGGGTAGAAAAAATCCATCAGCCTTCAAGGGAGGAAATTCTGTTTACAATAAGAACAAGGGAAGGGGCTTACCGACTGCTTTTTAATACGGGAGCAGGCACGGCAAGAGTTCACGTTACCAAAGCGGATATCGAAAATCCCAAAACGCCGCCAATGTTTTGTATGCTTATGAGAAAACATTTGTCTTCGGGGAAACTAATAAATATCCGCCAGGACGGATTTGAGAGAATACTGTATTTTGATTTTGATTCCGCTAATGAAATGGGGGATATATGCAGGTTTACCCTTGCAATGGAGATAATGGGACGCCATTCAAATCTGATCCTCATAAATTCAGAGGGCAAAATTGTTGACAGCATTAAACGAGTGGGACAGGATATGTCAGCCGTCAGAATGGTTCTTCCCGGAATGACATATACTTTGCCTCCGAAAGAGCAAAGGCTTTCATTACTTGACAGTGACGGCAGAGAAATTTGCGAAGAAATAAAAAAATATCCAAATCAGACCTTGCCTAAAGCACTTATGAAAACTCTGGAGGGCATTTCTCCCGTTTTTGCAAGGGAAGCTGAATTTTATACCGCAAAGGGTAATGAAATAACAGTAGAAAATATGAACGGGGAGCATTTTGACCGACTTGCTTTTTATCTGAACAAAACCATAGATGATTTGAAAAACGGCAGAAACAAATACACGGTGCTTAAAACAAAAGACGGACTTCTGAAGGATTTCTGCTTTACGGATATTTCTCAATACGGAAGTCTGATGATAACAAGATATTTTGAATCCCCCTGCGAGCTCCTTGATTATTTCTATTCTCAGCGTGACAGCATTGCGAGAATGAAGCAAAAGGCACAGGATTTGTTTAAGCTGTTGGTAAATACTACGGACAGGATCGCAAGGCGTACCGCAAATCAACGGCAGGAGCTTAAAGAATGTGCCAAAAGGGATATGCTGAAGAAATACGGCGACCTGATAATGGCTAATCTATATCGTATGGAAAAGGGACAGGCTTATGCTGTTGTAGAGGATTTCTATCAGGCCGATTGTCCCCGGGTAAAAATCCGTCTTGACAAAAGGCTGACACCTTCGCAGAATGCACAGAAGTATTATAAAGAATACCGAAAGCTAAGTACGGCTGAAAAGAAACTGACGGCTTTGATAGAAGAGGGCGAGGAAGAATTGGCCTATGTGGATTCGGTATTCGATTCGCTGACAAGAGCGGTAACGGAAAGCGATATATCTCAGCTTCGTGCAGAGCTTGCCGAGGAAGGATATATCAAGTTTTCAAGGAACAAGGGAAAGCCGCCTAAAGCATTACCGCCTTTTAAGTTTATATCTTCGGACGGCTTTGAAATAAGGGTAGGCAGAAATAATAAGCAAAATGATAAGCTGACCTGTAAGGATTCGGAAAAAACGGACATATGGCTTCACACTAAAAATATAACCGGTTCGCATACGGTTATAAGCTGTCACGGAGAACAACCCCCACAGAGTACTGTTATGGAGGCGGCGGTTATTGCGGCTTATCATTCTAAAGGTAAAAACTCATCCCAGGTACCTGTGGATTATACATTGATAAAAAACGTGAAAAAGCCGGCAGGAGCGAAGCCGGGAAAGGTGATTTTTACGGACAACAGGACATTGTATGTAACTCCCGACGGGGAGCTTGTAGAGAAGCTGAGAGCAAAATAAATGGGAGGCGACTGTAAATGAAGCGGCTGGGAGAGGATTTTTTTCACCGTGACGCTCTTGAAGTGGCTCCCGATCTGGTGGGCAAAATATTGGTGTCAAACATAAATGGGGAAGAAATAAGAATAAGGATAACCGAAACCGAGGCTTATCGGGGTGAAGAGGATACCGCCTGCCATGCTCATAAAGGCAGAACAAAGCGTACGGAAATACTATACGGAAAAAGCGGAATGATATATGTTTATCTTTGCTACGGGATGCACTGGCTTATGAACGTTATTACAGGAGAAGAAGGACAGCCTCAGGGTGTGCTTTTTCGTGCAGGCGAGGGCTTTAACGGACCCGGAAAGCTTACTAAAGCCCTGGGCGTAACAGGGAATCTTAACGGCAGGTCTTTTGTGGATAACCCTGAGATACGTATTGAGGACGACGGAGAAGAACAGGGTTATCATACCGATACAAGAGTAGGGATTTCATATGCCACAGAGGAATACAGAAATAAGCAGTGGCGGTTCATTTTGAATTGACAAGCATATGTTGTGGGTGTATAATAATATATAAGATTATGACGCAAATCGTAAAAATGGTGTAAAGATATCTGAGAAAGGAAAGAATACATATGAAACGAATATTCAGGGCTTTGCCGATCCTTATTTGTGCGGCAATGTTAATGTGTATGGCTTCGTCATGCGGTAAAGATGATAATAACAGCTCAGACGATTCCAATAAATCCTCTTCAAGTGTTTATGAAGTTACCGCTATTGATCAGATCACTGATGAAGATGACAGCGATACAAACAGCGGTTCGGAAGATACGCCTGAAGATAAAAATAATTCGGGTAATTCTGCTGAAAGCGGTAGCGGTCAGCAAGGCTCACAAGGTCAGAACGGCTCAGTCGGCAATAACGGTGGGGCAGGCAACAACGCTGACGGCAACACAAATTCCGCTTCCGATAACAAATCAGATTCGGACAAAAACAATACGGGAAATAACGGTGGAAACACCTCGGATAAAAACAGCAGTTCTTCCTCAAATAAAGGCAACGGAAGTGCAAGCGGAAATTCTGACGGAAATTCAAACAATAATACAAGCGGAAATAACCAGTCCTCCGGCGGAAATAAAACCAATGTAAAGCTGACAGGTAAAGAAAAGACTTTCGTGATTACTATTTATCCTGACATAGCACCTAAAACATGCAGTAATTTTCTTGGCCTTGTAAACGACGGATTTTATAACGGTTTGAAATTTACCCGAGTAATAGATAATTTCCTTGCTCAGGCAGGGGCAACAAAATCGGACGGCACAGGCGGTTCGGGAGTAAAGATAAAAGGTGAATTCTCCAATAACGGCGTAAAAAACAGCCTTTCTCATTTGGCGGGCGTTGTGTCTATGTACCGTGACCCCGGCGATCCCAACAGTGCAGACAGCCAGTTCTTTATTTGCTATAACGATAACTGCAAATTCATGGATGGCAATTATGCGGCATTCGGCAAGGTTACACAAGGATTTAATGTTGTTCAGGATTTTCAGAATGTTGAAAGGGAAACAGGATACGACGGAAATGAATCCAAACCGGTTACGCCGATAACTATTGTTCTTGCTCAATATACAGGCAAAGATTCAAGCGGTAATCCTCAGATTAAATTTTACGTTACTTATTAATTTGCATATTTACAATAAAATACTGATCAATAATATAAAAATTATTTTAAAGGTGATTTGATGATTAAGGACGTTCAGGAAGAAATATTAAAACTAAAAAAACAAAAGGATATATGTGTCCTTGCACACAGCTATCAGGCAAGAGAAATTGTGGAGATCGCCGATTTTGTGGGAGATTCCTTTCAGCTGAGCCGAATGGCACAGACTGTTGAGAATAAAAATATATTGTTCTGTGGAGTACATTTCATGGCTGAAACGGCGAAGATGCTCTCTCCGGACAAAAGGGTTTTTCTTGCTAATCCGGAGGCCGGATGTCCTATGGCGGAGCAAATGGAGCCGGAAATGATTGAAGCTGTTAAAGCTCATGAGCCGGACCGAAAGGTAGTTGCATATATAAACACTACGGCTAAGCTTAAAAGCGTTTGCGATGTTTGCGTTACGTCCTCATCTGCTGTAAAAATAGTAAAAGCAATGGACGCTGATAAGATCTTATTTATACCCGACTGCAACCTGGGAGCATTTGTTCAGAAATCCGTACCTGAAAAGGATATAAAGCTGCTTCAGGGGGGCTGTCCCGTTCATGCGGCGGTTACTGTTCAGGATCTGGAGCAGGCAAAAGCAAAGCACCCTGACGCTCTGGTGCTTGTTCATCCTGAGTGTATTCCTGCCGTATCAGAAAAGGCTGATTATGTAGGTTCAACATCGGGAATTATGGAATATGCAAAGAAGTCTGACGCCAAAGAGTTTATTATCGGCACTGAAATGAGTATAGCAGAGCATCTGCAATATGAATTGCCTGATAAAAAATTCTACATACTTTCAAAGAAAATTCTATGTCCGAATATGAAAATGACCACGCTTATGGACGTTTTAAACAGCTGTAAGGGTATTGATGACGGCAGAGCTTTTGAAATTATTATGAGTGATGAGGAAATCGCTTCGGCAAGAGTTTGTATTGATGAAATGCTGCGTTTGGGGTAG
>JBJERB010000057.1:5317-9409 GCA_051882055.1 Oscillospiraceae bacterium | reverse complement strand
TTAAAATTTACAAATTAATTTACAGACTTAGCAAGCTGAGATTTCTTTCTTGCAGCTTTGTTCTTGTGCATAATGCCCTTTGAACAAGCCATATCAACCTTTTTGATTGCAGCTTTAACAGCAGCGGCTTTTTCCTCGCCTGTTGCAGTCTCGGCTTTTTTCAGAGCAGTCTTAAGATCTGATTTGATTGCTTTGTTTCTCAAAGTTTTCGTCTCGATAACCTTTACTCTCTTCTTAGCAGATTTAATGTTTGGCATATCGACACCTCCCTCATTCATGAATAAATTTGTACTTATTGCAAAAGCTAATTACACGACTGAGAGGAAAATGCAATTAGCCATCTAAACAAGCCTTGTAGTTTATTTTACCACAGATAAATTAAAATTGCAATAGGTTTTTACAAAAATTTCGCACGAAATTTTTCTCAATTATTGTATAAACCGACAAAAAGCATCTGATTTTATTGAAGGGAACGTATTTTTTATGCCGATAAGAACCGACCTGGCGGTTGAATCCGCCGCAAAAATCACTTCTGCCGCTCCTATAGAAGGAGTAATTAAAACCGTTCGCAGTCGGGAAGACGCAAAAATAGAAATAACCGAAATATCCGTGGAATCTCACAAGGCGGCGGAAATCCTGGGCAAGCCTATAGGGAAATATATTACTATTGAAAATACCGAGGGCTGTTTCAGTCTATATTCCGATTTATTTGACGAACAGGTAAATATTCTTTCCGATGAGCTTAAAAAGCTTATCCCCAAAAGCCATGAAAAAATAATGTTCGTGGGACTTGGAAACCGAGCAATTACCCCGGACAGTTTGGGTCCTGCCACTGCGGAAAAGATATTTGCCACACGGCACATAAAAAGACTTGCAAAGGATATTGACACCTCCGATTTATCCGATGTTTCCGTTGTAACGACCGGAGTAATGGCTCAGACAGGCATTGAGTCTTCTGAAACGGTCAAAGCCATTGCACAGCGGATAAATCCCGATTTGATTATAATTACCGACGCACTTGCCTGCTCCGATCTATCTCATCTGGGAACTACAATACAGCTGACAGACACGGGAATTTCTCCCGGCAGCGGTGTGGAAAATGCAAGAAAAGAGTTATCTGTAAATACTCTGGGGGTACCCTGCATTGCAGTGGGAGTACCGACTGTAGCAGACATGAATACCATAGCTCAGGAAATATCTTCCCAACCGCTTCCTCCTGAATTCAGCGGAATGATAGTTACCCCCAAAAGCATTGATAATCTCATTGCAAAATCTTCGGGTATTATATCCACTGCAATAAACAGAACTTTTCATCCGAATCTTACAGATGAGGAAATCTCTTCGCTTATTTTTTAACTATCTTTTGACCTTTTGTCATGCAGTTGTCATAATAGCCAAAAAGCAACAGCATTTATATTGCAAATTGTACATTGACAAAGCACTGTATATTTATTATAATATATATGACAAAATATGCTTTCAGAGCATTTTGTAAGTAAATGTCCCTATAATTTAAGGAGGTAGTTATTGAATGAAACTGGCTAAAAGACTTTTGGCTGGAAGCGTCGCTTTGATCATGGCTCTCGGAATGGCTTCATGTGATAAAAGTGACAACACAACCACAGGCGGTGAAGGATTTACCGATAAACAAAAAGAAATTGTTGAAAAAATGAAAGAAAAGCTCCCTGAAGGTGCTGCTGATTCTTTGGAAAATAAAGAAATCACATGGTTGGCTCACTATGATATCAACCCTGCAAACGGTAAAGCAGCTTCTCCCGGACTTGAACTGTTCCAGTCTGTATACGGCGGAAAGATAAATTATAAGGCAACCACATGGGAAAACAGATATAACGACCTTGCAACAGGAGTTATGTCCGGTAACGGTCCTGACTTCTTCCCTGCAGACGATATGGACACATTCCCAAGAGGTGCTATCAAGAACCAGTTCGATCCTATCGATGATTATATTGATTATGATTCTGACCTCTGGAAAAGCTCAAAGGAACAGGCTGACGCATTTGAATTCAACGGCAAGCATTATATCTGCGTAATCAAAACAGTTCCTACATATGCTTGTATTTACAACAAAACAACTATCGAAGATAACGGTCTTGAAGATCCTGCAGAGCTTTTTGAAAAAGGCGAATGGGATTGGGACGTATTTGAGGAAATGTGTAAGGACTTCACAAATGAAGACGAAGACATGTACGGTCTTGACGGATACTGGTACAACAAGGCTATTTCCGAAAGCTGCGGCGTTCCGATGATCACACTTAAAGACGGTCAGCTGGTTGAAAATATGTCTGATCCTCAGATCGAAAAAGTTCAGACAAGAATGTATGAGCTTCAGAAAAACAACGTAGTATTCCCACGTTGTGATAACGACTGGAACACCCGTGGTTCAGGTGCTAACGGTGAAGGTCTCGGTTCAGGTCTGACACTGTTTATTCCTATCGGTCTTTATGCAATCGAAGATACTCCTGAAAAGACAAAGAACTTCGGAAACATCGAAGAGGGCGAAGTTATGTTCGTTCCGATGCCTAAGGATCCTGACAGCGATACATACTACATTTCTGCTAAAGTTAACGGTTACAACCTCTGCCATAACGCTCCTAACCCGGAAGGCTTTGCAGCTTACATGACATGTCTTAAGGTTGCAGCTGACAACGGCGGAAGCGAAATCTACGAAGACCAGCTCAGAAACGATTATAAGTGGACAGACGAAATGATCGAAATGAGAAAGAAAATGTATGAAATGGTTATCGAGAATCCTGTATATGACCTTCAGGACGGTGTATCCGCAGAATTGTCAACACAGATGGTTAACGTTTCTCAGGCTACTATGATCACAGGCGGAGACGCTATGTCTTGGACAAAGTGCCGTTCTTCATATCAGAAGTCAATCAAGTGGCTGCTTAACGACGCTAACGAAGAAATCAAAAAAGTTAACGGATAATCAGAATACAATAATTTAATATCTTGTAACTGTTCTGCCGCAGAAGGAAATTCCTTTTGCGGCAGTTGTTTTTGCAAAAAAGCTGTTGACAAAATTAAGATATTATAATACAATTTAATTGTATAGCGTTGTGAACAATGAGGCTTCTGCACCGTGAAACCGACCATGTGACAACAGTTTAAACTTATGGCTTTAAATGAGGTGTTTTAATGTCGAAAATCTGTAAATCCTGCGGTAATTATTATGACGGCGAATACTGTACAAACTGCGGATACGGAAACAAAAAAATAAAAGTAAAATCAGTTGAGAAATACAAAAAGGCGACAAACCGCAAACAATCGGCAAATGACAGCATATACGCTCCGCAGAACAAGAATTCAGCGGAAAAAGCAGGGAAAACCACAAGCAAAAATATACTGATTATTTTAATTGTGATAGCCGTTGCAGTTATTGCAGCCGGTCTTATTAAAAGCGGTGTTTTTTCCACTGAGGAAAAAACCGATGTAATAAATAATTATTTTCAGGCAATCAACGAAAGAGATTTTGACAAATACATTAAATGCTTTCCTTCTGAGATGAAAGAGGATTATGAGAACGACCGTGAAACCCTTAATTGTTCAAAAGAAGAATACATGAACAAATTTGCCGAGGAGTTTGAAAAGGATTACGGAAAAGGTTTTTCAATTACCGCTGTATGCGGAAAAGAAAAAAAGCTGAATGATTACAGCATGGAGGAATACAAGGAAGCCTACGGAACAGTTCCATCCATTTCCGAAGCATATGTTGTTTCGGTAACCGTAGACATAAAAGGTCCGGAAAAATTCGAACAGGCACACATGGAATGCTATGTGGGCAAGATAAGAAGCAAATGGAAGCTGTTTAACATAGAACAGGTTGCAGGCACCGTAACCGAAGATTCGCTTTCGTCCTCTACATAAAAAACATATACATAAATTAAGGAGAAAAAATTGGTTTATTCTGATTTACTGTTTTTTCTGGGAGTTTTACCCGTATCAATACTTTTGTCTTTCTTTGACAGAAGCACAGAATATAAAAATTTAATACTTATACTTACATCTCTGATATTCTTCAGCTGGGGAAGACCTTTTGCAGTCTGTCTTATTTTTCTGACTTGT
>JBJERB010000057.1:3537-5217 GCA_051882055.1 Oscillospiraceae bacterium | reverse complement strand
TTAACGGCAACACAAAGGCGGAAAGAAATGTATTCTGTCTTATGACATATATGTGTGCATACTTTTTTCTTCCTGTGGGAGCATATACAAATTACAACGAGATTGAGCCACAGATAAGAAAAAGAAGTCTTACGCTTAACGGTTTAAGCGGCGGACTTACTGCTTTTGTATGCGGTCTTTCCAAAGCTGTGATACTGGCTCTGCCGCTTAAAAAAGTAGGAGACGCATGGCTGAATTCGGAAAAGATCACCGTTCTGGGATGCTGGATCGGCGTATTAGCACTTATCGGGTTTACTTATTTTCTGTTTACCGGATTTTGCGACATTTCATATGGGCTGGGCAGGATATACGGTTTTGATTTTGAGAGAAACTATAAAGATATAACCGCCAAAGGAGTTTTCGGGGGATTTTTAAAAAATACAAACAGGCTTCTTGCGGAGTTTATGACATCTCTTAATTCGGAGATTTTTAACAAAATCCATTTAAAATGGCCGGGAGCAATTCTGCTTGGAGCTATTGCCGGCTTATGGTACAGCAGGAGCTTTGTTTTCGCTGCAGCAGGAATTATTATCGGGGTTTTTGCTGTTTCAGAACAAAGCCTGTTAAAAGGATTCTTTGAAAAAGCACCGAGGCTTTTACGTCTTGCAGTTACATACACAGGAGTTTTTCTTGTATGCGGACTGATATTTTCAGGCGGATTCAAAGAATTTGGAAAATGGATTTTGGGATTAGTGGGAATCGGAACTGAGGGCATTATTAATGCCGAGGTAAAAGAAGCTTTATTAAACAACGTTTTTGTAATTGCTGCGGCAATTCTCACATTATGCACTCCCCTTAAAAACAAAATAAAAACAAAGGTAAATAATTATTCATTAAAATCAATAGAGAAATACGGAAAAATCAGCATTGCCCAAACGGTACTTACCGCAATACTGTTAGTGATCTGCATAATCATCATTGCTTCGGCAAACATAAAGCTATGAAACACACAAGCTCTGTAAAAGGAATGAACAACATGGACAACCCAAAAACAGATACAGGTGAAAACATGGATAAAAACACACTTATATCTCAAGAATGTATACAAAGCGAAAATGAGATCGAAAAAATCAGCGACGAGTCGGTTATAACTCATTATGCTGTGATAAACTTTTTTGTTATCGCCGTTATAGTATTGATTACAATGGTATCGTTTATTATTCTTACCGACGATGAAAAGCCCGACGACACGGAAAATCCTCTTACTCTTCAGACTTTTGTTTCGGGAAAATTTACTGAAAACCTTGAGAAAAGCTATATAAAAGAGCTTCCCTTTATTTATGGGCTAAAGTCGGCGGACAACAAGATATCTTTTGCTTTCGGCATCGGCAACGAGCTGAAAAAATATGAAAAACCAAAGGAGATCGTTCTTGTTTCTGACAAGGATATAGAGGAAGAAAAACAGCAGGCAAAAGAAAATGTGGAAAAAGCTCTTAATGATAACAGTCAGGAGGAGGTTGTAACCACTACCACGAAGAAAAAAACCACTGAAAAGAAAACCGAAACGGGTGCACAGCGAGTTACCACTTCAGGACGTACCACCACAACAAGAGTATCACCGGCTACAAGCCAGCAGACAACCTCTCTTACCACCACCAACAACGAGCCTCCGCAGGTTATGATAACAACAACTATTCCACC
>JBJERB010000057.1:0-3437 GCA_051882055.1 Oscillospiraceae bacterium | reverse complement strand
AAAGAAATATAAAGGCGTGTTAATGAAATGAACAATTCGTTTGAGTTTTCGGACGACAACAAACGATATCAGACTTATAATTATTATTTAAGACACAGGTTCGGTCAGAAGGTATTCAAGGTTCCGTTAAATGTGGATCTGGGCTGTCCAAACCGTGACGGAACAAAGGGTACAGGGGGCTGTATATTCTGTTCGGCAAAAATGAGCGGAGACTTTGCAGGAAACCCTTGCGATGACATTAAAACTCAATTCAATGAGATAAAAGAGAAGATGCACCACAAATGGCAGGAGGGGCTGTACATTCCTTATTTTCAGGCAGGCTCCAACACTTACGCCGATGTTGAAGTTCTCAGGGAAATGTATTACACAGCACTAAGCTTTGACAGTGTAGTGGGGCTGAGTATTGCAACACGAGCTGACTGCATTACCGAAGAAATTGCCGACCTGCTGCAGGAGATCTCAAAGAAAACTTATCTTGTAGTCGAACTGGGATTACAAAGCATTCACGACAAAACCGCAGAGCTTTGCAACAGATGTCACACTTACGAGGATTTTTTAAAAGGATTCAAGCTGCTTAAAGAAAGAAATATAAACATCTGCGTTCATATAATAAACGGATTGCCTTATGAGAGCCGAGAAATGATGATAGAAACAGCTCAAACGGTAGGGAAGCTTGGAATACACAGCATAAAAATTCACCTGCTTCACATTCTCAAAGGCACAAAGCTGGCACAGATGTATGAAAAAGGAGTTTTTCAGGCTTTATCCAGAGAGGAATATGTGGATATTGTCTGCGAACAGCTTGAACGGCTGCCTAAGGACGTTATAATCCAGCGAGTAACAGGCGACGGTGCAAAAGACGAGCTTATTGCTCCATTATGGAGCTTAAAAAAATTCTGTGTAATGAATGAAATTGATAAGAAAATGGCACGGGAAAACCTTTATCAAGGAGACAGGTTTTCAGATTAATTATAATACTTATCAGAATTTTGGAGGAATCAAAATGCAAAAATCAATGACCATATCCTATGAAATAGGGAACAAATTATATCTGAACATTACCAACAAATGTCCATGCAACTGCACTTTCTGTATAAGAAACAACGGCGACGGAGCTTATGGTTCAGATCCGCTCTGGCTTGAACATCAGCCCGATTCTGAGGAAGTTATCGACGATCTGAAAAAGCGTGACCTTAACGCTTACGAAGAAATTATTTTCTGCGGTTACGGTGAACCGACCTGCGAGCTTGAGCTATTAAAAACCGTGGCAAAACACATTCGTTCCGTTACCAAAACACCTATCAGAATAAACACAAACGGTTTATCGGATCTTATTAACAAGCGTAGTACTGCCGCTGATTTTGAGGGCGTTGCTGATACTATATCAATCAGTTTAAACGCTGCTGACAAAGAGGAATACTACAAAGTTACCCGACCGTCTTTTAAAGATGCAGATTGTTTTGAAGCAATGCTTAAATTTGCGTCGGAAGTAAAAAACTATGTACCTAACACAATGCTTACGGTAGTGGATGTTATCGGCGAAGAGGAGATTGAAAAATCCAGAAAAATCGCCGAGGAAATCGGTATTAAGCTAAGGGTAAGGGAATATATCGGATAAATATTTGCAAAACAAAATCCCCGGTCAGAAGATCGGGAGTTTGAGAGTGTCGATAAACTATAAATTGCCGAATATTAAAAGTTTAGGTCAAGCCTTTTCAAAGGCTTGCAGGGGTCAAGGGGACAGAGTCCCTTGTCGCAGTCCGCAGACTGCGAAATCTCTTTACTTCAGGCGTTCCGAAAAGGGTGAATTGTCAAAACAGTCCGGTGGACTGTTTTGCAAGAGGGGAAGCCCTACAAGAGAGGGCTTCCCCTAATAAAATGAAATATGACTTTTTCGACAATCTTAAATCCCCGGTCAGAAGATCGGGGATTTAAGATTTATTGTTTTTACACATTAATTTCTGCCACATCGTCGGATACGCCGTTTTCTTCAAGCACAGGCTTAACGCAATTCTCAATAAATTCCTCAACCTGCTGGGGACATCTGCCGATGAAGTTTTCAGGCTTCATAATATTGTCCATTTCTTCTTTGGTTATCATAAACATGGGATCGTTCAGGATAAGCTCGCACAGATTGTTATCCAAGCCCTCACGTTTAACGTTTGCACCTGCAATCATAGAGTATTCACGGATTCTTTCATGGAGTTCCTGTCTGTTTCCGCCTTTTTTAACTGCGTCCATCATTATATTTTCTGTTGCCATAAACGGAAGCTCTGCCATAACACGCCGTCTGATTATCTTATCATAAACCACAAGACCGTTTTCAGGGTCGGTAACATTGAGCATGATATTGAGTATAGCGTCAACTCCGAGAAATGCCTCTGCTACGGATATTCTCTTATTGGCCGAGTCGTCAAGAGTTCTCTCAAACCACTGTGTACCTGCGGTAAATGCAGGATTAAGCACGTCGCACATAACATATCTCGCAAGAGATGTGATTCTTTCGTCACGCATAGGATTTCTCTTATATGCCATAGCCGAAGAACCGATTTGATTTTTCTCAAAAGGTTCTTCAATTTCTTTAAATGACTGCAAAATACGAATATCATTGGAAAATTTACTTGCTGACTGTGCTATGCCTGCAAGGACTGAGCAAACCTGATAATCCATTTTTCTTGAATAGGTCTGACCTGACACGGGAATAACTGCGTCAAAGCCCATTTCTTCTGCAATCATTTTTTCAAGCTCTTTGATTTTATCTGTATCACCCTCGAAAAGCTCCATAAACGATGCCTGTGTTCCTGTGGTTCCCTTTGAACCCAACAGTTTCAGATTCTTTAACCTGAAATCCAGATCCTCAAGATCCATAAGAAGTTCATTACACCAGAGGGTAGCTCTCTTGCCCACGGTAGTAAGCTGTGCAGGCTGAAGGTGAGTATATGCAAGGCAGGGTAGGGATTTATATTTATCTGCAAATTCAGCAAGCTGTGAAATGACCTTTACAAGTTTTCTCTTTATAACTTTAAGAGCGTCACGCATAATAATAACATCGGTATTATCTCCAACATAGCATGACGTAGCTCCGAGATGAATTATTCCTGCCGCTTTTGGGCAAACCTGACCGTAGGCATAAACATGTGCCATAACATCGTGACGTACCAGTTTTTCACGCTCGGCAGCGACTTCATAATCAATATTCTCTATATTAGCTTCAAGCTCGTCCACCTGTTCCTGAGTTACAGGCAAGCCCAGCTTCATTTCAGCTCTTGCAAGGGCAACCCAAAGACGACGCCAAGTGGTGAATTTCTTATCGGCAGAGAAAATATACTGCATTTCCTTGCTGGCATATCTGGTACAAAACGGACTTTCATAGCTATTTGTCATTACAAATCAACCTCTTTCAAGAATTTATTTATGATTTAATTAACGGGCTTAAC
>JBJERB010000056.1:0-49033 GCA_051882055.1 Oscillospiraceae bacterium | reverse complement strand
GCCGGAGAAAGTATGCTGCGGAATAGTATTTCCGCACTTTGCCGCTTCAATTGCAGCTTCAGCCGCCTGCATAATACCGTCGCCTTTCAGTGCAGATATCTCAACAATTTTACATCCCAGTTGCACAGACAACTCGTTTATATTAATTTTGTCCCCGTTTTTTCTTACAATATCCATCATATTGATAGCTATAACTACCGGTATTCCAAGCTCCACAAGCTGAGTCGTAAGATATAGATTTCTTTCAAGATTAGTACCGTCAACAATGTTCAAAATTGCGTCCGGCCGTTCACCGATAAGATAATTCCGTGCCACCACTTCCTCAAGAGTATAAGGGGACAGCGAATAGATTCCCGGCAGGTCGGTAATAATTACATCGTCATGCTTTTTGAGCTTGCCCTCCTTTTTCTCCACAGTAACGCCGGGCCAGTTACCGACAAATTGATTTGAACTCGTCAATGCGTTAAACAAAGTAGTTTTACCGCAATTCGGATTTCCTGTAAGTGCAATACTCAGATTCAATTTATTTTCCTCACTTTCGTAGTTCACAAGTTAGTTATAGCTAACTCGTGAACAAAAAATAATCAGAGCTTACGCTCCTTTTTTTCTAAAGAATTTCAATCATTTCTGCGTCGGATTTACGAATAGAAAGCTCGTATCCTCGAACAGTCACTTCAATAGGATCACCCAGCGGTGCCACTTTTCGGATATGTACCAAAACGCCTTTGGTCAGTCCCATATCCATAATTCTTCTCTTTACTGCCCCTTCTCCATGAAGCTTTGCGACTTTTACCGTTTCACCTATTTTTGCTTCCCTTAAAGTCTTCATCTGCTTACCCTCCTTATATTATAATACCAAGCAGTACAATACTAAATATAATTTCAAATCATGATTTTTTGTGCCATTTCCCTACTGATAGCCACCCTGGTCCCCTTGACATTTACAATAATATTTCCGTTTATAGCATTTATAACCGTAACATCGCCGCCGGCGACAAACCCAAGGTTTTCTAAATGCTTTTTAACTTCAGGCTTTTCACCCACTTTTTTAATTATATTGGATTCTCCAACATCTGCAAGAGTAATAGGCATCATTTTTCATCCTTCCCAACTTATATATTGGTTAGTGGTTGCTAACTATAAATTAGGATATACCTTTAAATATAATTTGTCAAGTATTTTAATATCATTTTTTCAAACATTTTAAACTTTTGTATCTTTATACATTCAATTAGCTATTGCTAACTTAATTTTTGTGTAAATCAGAGAATAGTTTTATATTGATATTTCATTGATACTAAAAAACAGCAGCTTTTAAAGCTGCTGTCCGATCTAAGACATAATATTCACCAAAACGTTTAAAATACCTATTATCAAACCAATTAATGCACCCAGATTTATAACCGCATTAAGCTCCGTTTTCATAACCGACATAACAAGGTCTTCAAGTTCCATTATATCCATGTCATTAACCTTGTCTTCAACGATTTGCTGTATATCAACAGAAGCAAGTATATCCAAAAGCTTGTCCGCTAACAAATTCTCATAAACATTTTCAATAAAATCAGTAAGTTTTTCTTGTGTAACTCCCATATCGTTCAGAAGCTGAGAAAGGCTCTTTTCTTCCATAAGTGAAAGCTCTGCATCAGTTACTTCGTCAATCTTCGTTTTTCCGTTTCCGTCTATGTACTCATTGATTTTATCGCCTATTGGCTTAGCTACCGAGGCTATAAGCTCATCGTTAATGAACATAGAAAGTAAGCCTGACGAAAACTTTTCTTTTATGGCAGCTCCGCCCTCGGAAATAATTATTTCGCCAATATCTAATTTTTTCAGTCCGTCTGTAATTTTAAGGCATATAACATTTTTTATTCCGGCTCTTGCGTTTTCATAGTCGCTTTCACCAAACAATTCTGAAAGAGTTTCTTTTATTGACCTTCCATTATCATTGAAAACAGAACAACATATTTCTGAGGAAACCTTTTTCTTTGTGTTCTCGTCAAGCAAAGCTTTATGTATATCCTTATCGGTAAGCAATGTTGAACTTACAGCGTTTCCCAAAGCTTTTGCCAATCTTGGCTTACCCTTTGGAATGATTCCCGGCGTAAAAGGCAATCTCTTTCCTTTTATAAATACAGGCTTCAATGGACGGAAAAGCATTTTTACCGCAATATAGTTTGTTGCATATCCTATACAGGCACTTATAAGCAGCGTAAGTATTATTTTAATTATCATTATACTTCCTCCAACATTGATTTTTATCAAACATATATGATTTTATCACTGTTGAATCAACTTGTCAAGATATTGATTTAAAAAATGAAAAATTTCAGAAAATAATGGACTTAATCGAAAAAATTCCCTCTGATATTTAACTTTTCATCTCACATAATAATAAAGCAAACCCGAAATCAAACAAAAAAGGAGTGTTAAAGATGAAAGGTATTACTACAGATCAGGGCAGACAGACACTTAACAAGTTTAAGATGGAAGCTGCTAATGAAGTTGGCGTAAACCTCAAACAGGGTTACAACGGCGACCTTACTGCTCGTGAAGTAGGTTCTGTAGGCGGTCAGATGGTCAAGAAAATGATCGACGCTTATAAGACTCAGGGTAATCAACAGCAGTAATTAACTGCAAATAAAAGAATCGCCGGGCAATCGTCCGGCGATTTTTGCTGGCATAATATCCGTTTTATAACTCCATTATCATATCAACAAATCAAATGCATAAAACTATTAATCATTAATTATGGACTTCTTAATTTTCATAACAGCCCGCTTGATTTTTCCGTCGGGTTTATAAAAATGCTGATAATCTTTTGAATTTACCCAATGACCTCCCCACAACCAGCCGTGTGAGGTAAATATTTTATAACAAGCGTCTTTTTCATCAATTTTATATTTGAAATTTTTTGTTCTATCCGCATAAGGTTCACCGGCAGAAGGCATAACCTTTTCCCCTACAATATAAGGATTATAAAGAGGATTTATATCCACCGCCCTGCCAAGTCCATGCATTGAAATCACATTAGTATCGGCAATTACCCTATAATTAAAGCAAGAAGAGTTATTATCAGTCATTGATTTCTCATCGTCAGCCCCGTATTCATCTACCAGCTTAATTTTTTCTATGGGATATCCCTGTTCATACAATTCATAAAAAATTTCAAGCAGATCCTTTGCTGTTTTTTTATTGCATATAAGCTCACCTGATGCATCATTTCCAAAGAAGTCCTTATGTCTGACTTTAAGATATGCAAGATCTGATATTTTGATTTGTTTGTTTTCATGATATGAAACGCCCATGATTTTTTGCACAATGCTTTGCGGTACTTCTTCTGCCGTAAAGCCTTCAGCCAACTCAAACTGATACATAAATCCTCCTAAAACTATCGTTCGCACTTCCAGAAAAATGCTGAATACGGCGGCAATTCGCTACCTCCGCCAAAGTCATGAGCTTCGCCTGTAATCATATCCACGGCTCTTCCGCATTTTGCGTCAAAATGGGCGGTAAAAGGCTGTTCGTCTGCATTTATGGCAATTAACACCCGCTCACCCTCAAATTCACGCTCAATAATACATTGCTTGTTTGTAAGCACAGGCACGGAAATAGAGCCGTAACAGATAGCTTTAGATTCTTTATGAGCCTTAGCAAGCTTAGAAATCCACAGAGTTAATTCATTGCACTCCGGATTTTCAAATGAGATTCTTAAATCTGCATCGCCTTGGCTTTTATTCGCTTTCGTTCCCCATTCAGAGCCGTAATAAACACATGGAATTCCGGGCATACCGAACATCAAAGCATAAATAAGAGGAAGATGCTTTTCATTAGAAAGTATGGACGCAACTCTTGAAACATCGTGGTTATCCACAAAGCTCAGAAGATGCATTCCACGGTATCTGCACCAGTTTTCCGGTCCGAACTGATTTTTCAGAGAGTGACAAATCTCAAACATATTCATACTATTGAAGCTGGAATACAACCCCTTATAACATTCATAATTGGTTGCACTGTCAAGCATCTCAGAATTAACCCAGCGGGAGTAATCCCCATGCAACAGCTCTCCCAGCAAAAAGAAATCGCTTTTCAATGATTTACAGTAATTATGAAGATTTCTGAGAAAATCAAAGTCAAGACAATATGCCACATCAAGTCTGAGACCGTCAATGTCAAATTCATCGACCCAGCCCTTAATACATTCAAAAATATGATTTACAACTTCAGGGTTACGGAGATTTAGCTTTACAAGGTCATAATGTCCCTCCCAGCCTTCATACCAAAGTCCGTCATTATAATTTGAATTTCCTCCGAAGTCAATAAAAAACCAATCCTTATATCTTGAGTTTTCACGATTTTTCAGCACATCCTGAAATGCCCAGAAGCCTCTGCCCACATGATTAAACACACCGTCAAGAACAACCTTTATCCCGTTTTCATGCAAAGCTCCGCAAACTTCCGAAAAATCATTATTAGTACCCAGGCGGCAATCAATTTTCCTATAATCTCTTGTATTATATCCATGAGTATCCGATTCAAATACAGGAGAAAAATAAACCGCATTACAGCCCAGTTTTTTAATGTGAGGAATCCATTCAACAACTTTGCAGATCCTGTTTACTTCTTTACCATCGTTTTCAAAGGGAGCTCCGCAGAAGCCCAAAGGATAGATCTGATAAAATACACTTTCATAAGCCCACATATTAAACAATCCTTTCATTTCTTTTACTATTTTTATTTTAACACAAACAAACAGAAACTGCAACCTGAAAAACAAATGTTATCAATGTTTTTATCCCAATGCAACATCTAAAATCATCATAATCAAAAATCCTACCATAACGCCAAAAGTACCCAGATGCGGGAAATCCCCCAGATGTGCTTCAGGGATTAGTTCTTCTACAACAACATAAAGCATTGCACCTGCGGCAAATGCCAGGAGCCAAGGCATAAGCGGTACTACTGAACCTGCTACAAGCACAGTTAAAATACCAAATACCGGTTCAACAAGACCCGACGCCATGCCGTACAGAAAAGCCTTTGTCCTACTCATTCCACTCTGCCTTAAAGGAAGAGAAATTGCTGCTCCTTCGGGAAAATTTTGTATTCCTATTCCCATTGCCAACGCAACCGCAGCAGCCAACAAAACACTACTGTTATCCTGTGCTGCCAATGCAAATGCAAGGCCAACCGCCATTCCTTCGGGAATGTTATGAAGAGTAACCGCACATACCAGCAAGGTAGAACGCTTCATTCCCTGCTCAACACCCTTTTCTCGGTCAAGCCCGGCGTGGAAATAAGGCAGAAGCTTATCAAGTCCCATCAGAAACAGTACTCCCAGCACAAATCCACCTGCCGCAGGTATCCAGCCTATTTTACCCAGTTCTTCTGCTTTTTCTATTGCCGGAATAAGAAGGCTCCATACAGAAGCCGCTATCATTACGCCGGCGGCAAATCCAAGAAATATCCGTTCAATTTTTTCAGAAGACGCATTCTTTTTTAAAAAGAAAACCACTGCTGCACCCAATGTTGTCAACAGGAATGTCAGTCCCGTTCCGGCGGCAGCCAATAAAACACCGTTCATAAAAATGTATCCTTTCCCATGAATGTTATGTCTATACAATTCGACATAATACACTTTATGCTGGAAACTGAATATATGTCACGGAAAGGAATCACAGATTTTTTTTAAGAATTTCCTCTTGAATTTTTTATAAATTTATACTATAATTTAATTGATAAATAAGGATTATTTATCAATATTAATTAAGGAGGCTGTTATTATGAGTACAAAATATGATGGTACACAAACACAAAAGAACCTTGAAATTGCTTTTGCAGGCGAATCCCAGGCAAGAAACAAATATACATACTTCGCTTCTAAAGCAAAAAAAGAAGGCTTTGAACAGATTGCGTCATTATTCCTGAAAACTGCGGATAACGAAAAAGAACATGCAAAAATGTGGTTTAAGGAACTTAACGGAATCGGTGACACAGCCGAAAATCTTGCCGCTGCAGCAGACGGCGAAAACTACGAATGGACAGACATGTATGACGGTTTTGCAAAAACTGCTGACGAAGAAGGATTTCCTGAACTTGCAGCAAAATTCCGAATGGTTGCAGCTATTGAAAAACGTCATGAGGAGCGTTATCGTGCATTGCTGAAAAACGTTGAAACTGCTGAAGTTTTTGCTAAAAGTGAAGTCAAGGTATGGGAATGCCGTAACTGCGGACATATCGTTGTAGGAACTAAAGCTCCGGAGATTTGTCCGGTTTGTGCACATCCTCAAAGCTATTTTGAAATTTGTGCAGATAACTATTAATCTTTATAAAAAGGCCGCCGCTACGGCGGTTTTTTTATGCATAGTAAAACTTTATTGTTATTTAAAAAGCAAGGGGATTCCCACAACGGGAATCCCCTTAATTTCATTATCAATCCAATTATCCAACAAGACCTGAACGTTCAACACCTTCGATAAAGTATCTCTGTAAAAATACATACATAACAAGCAGAGGTGTGATTGAAAGAATACATCCGGCTTCAAGCCAAACGATAACTTGTCTTACGTTTACTGTCTGGTTATCAAACAACTGAAGTTTCAGGTTTGCATTCAAGTTCTGAAGCTCCAATGCAATGGTACTGTTATTCTGGAAGAAGGAAGACGAAACATAGAAGTCGTTCCAATACCACACGATCGAGAACAGGAATACTGTCAGGAATGATGATTTAGCATTAGGAACCATAACAGTTATAAATGTTTTCAATGGTCCACATCCATCCAGATATGCAGCATCTTCAAGTTCTTTCGGCAGTCCTCTGAAGAACTGACGGAAAATGAATATGAACAATCCTGCCTTTATTCCGTTTGCAAACAACGCCGGCAAATACATTGCCCAAGCGGTATCGATAAGACCGCTCTTTACGTTCATGCCGAATGGGAATCTGAACTGCATATACAAAGGAATTGATGTAATCTGAGGAGGAACAATAATCATGAAAATTACTATTCCGAACAAAAGACCTTTGCCTTTGAATTTAAATCTTGCAAAACCATATCCGGTCAATGCACAGGTTACCATCTGAAGACAGCATGATACCAAATTCAAACGAATGGTATTAAGAAGCGTCTTGTCATATTCCATAACGCCCCATACGTCCTTTATGTTATCTAACGTCAGATTTTTAGGGAGCCAAACAACTGAAGGGTCGCTCATCTGTTCTGCCGGTCTGAATGCAGTAGATATCATATATATCAAAGGATATAAAATGATGAAACAAAGACCAAACAAAATCAGGAATCTGAATATGGGCCATACGGCACCTGTAATTGCCTTACGTCTGTTATAACTGATTTGTTCGGGAGTAAGGTAATTCTCAATGCCTTCTTCTTTCATTTTCTTATGGCGGGCTTTAATAGCAGCCTTACGTTCTTTTTCGAACAGTTTTTCTTCTTTTTTAGTTGCCACTTAAATCCCCCCTTAATCAACTTCGTAATAAACAAACTTATTGATAATCGCTACCACTATTGCAAGCACAATTCCTACGATAGCAAAGTATGACCACGCCATAGCTGCACTGTAGCCATGATCCCAGTTAGAAGCCTTGTTAAGTACAATGGTCATAACCTCATTGGAAGGATCAACAAACGAGTCAACAATTGTATATACCAAGCTGGCGAGAATCATCGGGCTGATATAAGGAATTGTAATCTTCCAGAAATATTCCCAAGCAGTCGCACCTTCCATCTGTGCAGCTTCCTTAGCTGAATAAGGAATATTCTGCAATGCGGAAATGAACAATAATATCTGGATACCCGAATTCCAAACAAGGTTGAAAATGTCAGACGTCAGTGAGTTTATCGTTTCCGTCAGCGAGTCGCTGATATCCATAATTCCCAGATAGTTAAGCAGCTGATCCACAAGATTTGTTTCAAACATTGTACTGAACTGCTCAGCACCACCGGAATAACCGCTTGTATCCATGTTACCGTTAATGATATTGATAACAGGACCGGTAGCTATGATTACCGGAAGGAAGAATACAGATCTTGCAAATGTTCTTCCCTTAAATTTCTGATTAAGAATAACTGCAATGAATATTGAGAATATCAAAATCAATGGAGTTCTCAAAGCTGTATTTTTCAGCATATCAACCAAAGCTTGTGAATAGTCCTGGTCATGTCTGAAAGCGTCAATATAGTTATGTAAGCCGAAATTTGTAAGTTTGAGTCCGCCCTGACCTACTTCTGTATCATAAAATGAATAAATCAAGGATTTAATCAACGGCATAATGAAGAAGTAAATTGAACCTATTGCCCAGATTGAAATGAATCCATATCCATACAAAGCTTTTCTTCTTTCATATGGAATGCTCAAACCTTTCTGCTTCGGAGGCTTATTTGCCTTTTTATCGGCTTTTACTTTTGAATTACTCATAAGTTATTTACCTCCTTCTATAGCGTCTGCAAGGTCAATTGTTTTTCCGTCCACCGTTGCAGTGCCGGCTGACTTATCAATCACAATTTCAACATTCTTTGTACCGTCTGTATATGTTGTAGTAATTGTGTTGTTATCATTGCTGATTACATATTTTGAAATGGTCATCTTGCTGACTCCGTCAAGCACCTGGCTTGCCGCCTTATACTGTGCCGAAGCTGAATCAATCCAACCCTCATAATTTGTATAGTACAAATCGTCGTAATCAGTATCCTTAAACTCTGAAGCTTCTTCATATGTAAGATCATAATGAATTGCAGAACCTGCTGCAAGAGCAAGCATAAATGTTTCATTTATATCCGAGCTTGCATTAATAGCTTCCGTTGAATATGGAACATATCCGTGAATAACCATCTGATAGAACGGAATATCATAATCAAGAATATTATATCCGCTGGAGCAAACCGGAACGTTAGTTATATTATTTACATACGGCAGAACATAAGCGTTAGCCTGATCTGCAATTACGTTTCCGACCTTTTCCTGTGCCTTTTTATATCCCTCAACAATGGTATTCATGGTCTGCTCTCTGCCGTAAGGATTCTTCTTGGAATGATCGCTTACCAGCTTTGTTGAGTAATCTCCGAAACCTATTGTATTAACTGAATTCTCGTTACAGCTATCAATAATTTCATCAAAGATATTTGAATAAACCTTTGGAGCTATAAGTGCGGGAGATACTCCCTTTTCAGCTACCTTAAATGCAGGGCTGTAAACACTCTGTCTTGAATATTCGTTTGAAATTCTGATTGCTGTGCTTGTAAGAATCATATAACCAAGTTTACTTGATTCCATTGTAAAGTTATTAAACGAAGGATAAACCAAAGCTCCGCTGTTATTCAGGAAATCATAGAATTCATCATCGCCGCCCAATGTACCGGAAGGATCAATTTCTGTTGAAACTTTTTTCTTTATTGAATCATTAGTCCAGTCATTGTAGTTTGCAACAATATTTTCAACGCCCTGATCTTTGAACTTATCAACAATTTCAGAAGCCTGTTCAAAACCAGTGATTTCTGTTTTAAGACTTACAGGAACTCCGACAATCGACTTTGTTTTGAGTACTCCGCCGAACAAGTCAACGTAAAAACTTGTTTTATCCTCAGTTACCTTTGATGTGAGCCCTTTGTTGTTGATAAGATAATTTCTGTAAACTTCTGCACAGTCAGCATAGTTTATATCTTCATCTTTATCAATAGGATAGAAACGAACGCCGAATCTCTCACCTTTGATATTGCCGTCTTTTTCAAAAACGGTAATTTCATTTGAACCTTCTCCGCTCATAAAGAAGCTGTCAGAGCTTCTTGTTTCAAATACAAAGTTGCAGGAATTATATGCCTGTTTATTCTGTCCGCTTACCTGAGCCTTAGCATAAACATTAGCATCGCCGTCTGATGCGATAGCAACAATACCCGATTTTCCCGAAACATTTGCCAGAACCGGCAGATATGCCTGTTCGGTTACATGAGGAGCTGTAGTAGGAACTGATGTATAATCTCTGCCGTAAACACGGTTTGAATAAGAACTGTAATTTGTCTTTCCGTTATTATAGTTAATAACCGCACCGCTTCCGTCAGGAACAATCATATAACCCTCGGTAGGATTTCCGTTGTTATCAACGCTTGAAACAGCACCAAAGTAAGGACAGAGAATAATCTTTGTAAGAACCTTACCGTCAACAGCATTTGTATCCTGTTCTTCTATTTCGCTTGAATCAGCATAAACATACAGGTTATCCTCCTGAAGCTCGTAATGAACTTTCAGAGTTACTTTATCGCTGCGGTATTTATAGGTTACAACAACTCCGTTATCCTCAGACTTATATTTCGGATTTGCTTTTAATGAATAAGCGGGAGCTGATTCGCTTCGTTTTTCCTGTCTGAGGTCTCCCGTTCTGATTGCGATAGAAGAAGCAATCTGCTTTCTAACCGCATTTTTCATTGTAGAGCCTTTGTCTTTATCAACAATTGTATTATCTGCCATGACATTTATAGGAGAAGTCCACCAATATTTACCCGATGACTTAACATAAAGACAAAGTCTGTCGTTTTCTTCATCGGCATAAAGAATGAAGTTATCGTTTTCAGCAGCCTTTTCACAAGTTTCAAGAGCTATTGCCTCTTCATCTGTGATAGGTTCAACCTCTTCTTCATCATCCGATTCTGATTTTTCTTCTTTTTCATTTGTATCGTCTTCAGCGCTTGCAGTAACCTCACTGCCGGTGTTAGTATCTGCGTCATCTTCTGCAGCCATAGAACCAAGAGGCATCAGCATTGTAAATATCAACGCAAAGACAATTGCTTTTTTATAAGTTTTGTTATGCATCATTACACCACCGTTTCCTTTTAGCCTCTGATTCTATATGCGATTTCTGTATAAATTGAATAGAAGAATACATATACCTGTTGGAACAATGAAAGCAGCAAAATAGCAAGGAACAATATAATTACCATTGCAAATAAAGTTGCCAACATTGACGCCAGTGTTCTGCCGAAGGTATACTGATGAACCGCTCTCATTGCCTGTATCATCAATATAACTGACCAGCCCAGACCCACATAGTAAATGCAGTTTACCCAAATGGATTCATCCTGAACCAGGAAATTTGAAATGAATACTGCAATGTATGTACAGAATATGTAAGGCACCAACGCATATGCTGAGAAAATACATATTCTTTTCAGCGTTCCTTCACCGTTGAACAAGGTACATATAGCCCAGTTTCCTATTACCCATGTGAAAAAGAACACAATACTCTGAACCAACAAGGGTATTACATTGAACAGCTTATCATAGGACATATTAAACTGGAAACCCATTAACCTGTTTCTTGCTATCATTGAAATGAATAATCCGAGGACAATCAGCATTGCTATTTTCATTGAGCCTTTTTTCTTCCATCTCAAATCCTCGAATCCTTCTACCGGATGGAAAACAACATGCTTCAGCCATCCCGCTTCGGTAAATTCATACATATTATTTTCCCTCCTTAACCTTAGACTTTTTTCTCTTCTTGATAAGTCGCTTGATTACGATCCAAAGAATGATTACCGCAAGTACTATTATAATAATTACTGTGAAATTATCTCTGAGGAATTCTTCACGGGCATATTCAAAAGCCTTATCATAATCGTCCTGATCGTAAGCTATTTTGAAATATTTCAAAGCCTTGGAATACTCATCGGTATTAAGAGCAGCTTTACCCAAACCGATATATGCGGTTGTATATCCGCCGTCTCTTGCAATAACATCTTCCCAATAAGGTTTAGCTTCTACATATTTACCTTCACCGTAAAGGAGAAAAGCCTTATGTAATATGGAACCGAAAGTTGTTTCAGTATAAACGGTAATATCGTTCTTTGAACCGTCGATTACATAAACATTGTTATCAAGAGCTTCTACAGCATTTGGTGAAATAAAGCTTCCTCTCTGATTTGCAGAGTTTTTGCCTCCGAATATACATACCAGGTTACAAAGCTTATCATACTGGAACACACGGCCTGTTTCAAAGTCAAGTACATTGATCATACCATTATTTGAAACTACTATATCTGTAAGCTTCGACTGGAAGTTTACATTGGAAACAAGATTCTGCGTATCGGTAAGCTCATCGCCGAACTGATATTCATCGCCGACCTCGTTATCCCAGATATTATATCCGGCAGGATTAAGCTTTTTAACAGCGTCGGTATCTGTTGAAATTTCAGTAACGGTGTAAATAAATCCATCGTCGTCCATATCAAAGTTAGCATATTCCGTCGGAACGCTTCTTGTCATACCGGCAATCTGGTCGTTAGAAGCAATTTTTCTCCACAGCTTCTGAGCAATAACAGCAGCAGTTGCTTCAACACGGTTTGCTCCATAGAATCCGGTAAAACTTCCGTCCTTTGAAAACTGAACCGAACCGGTGTTAACGGAGCTTACAACCGTATAAACATTTTCAGCATTATCAGCAACAACCTTTGACGGTTTAAATGTTTCCGAATCGTACAAAGCGGAATCAGGTTTTGTATACTCCTGAACAAGTGTACATTCTGTAGGAGAAGTTACTTTAGCTTTAACGATACGGTCGTTTTCAGTATCTGCAACATAAATCATTAAATCTCCGGTAATTGAACTCTTTCTTACATAAAGTCCCGAAGGAGAATTGAATTTTGAAAGTCCGGTTTCTTTATCAACATTAATCTCGCTATCTCCGCCAACTCCGTAATAACGGCCGATAATATTAAGATTAATATCAAGTCTCAGAATTCTGTTATTTCCGGTGTCTGCCACCCAGAATTCTTTATTTTCATCATCAAGGAACAAATCCTTTGCACCTTTCAGATCGGCAGATGCGTTTTCACCAACAAACAGAGGATCTCCGGGATCTGAAAGTCGTGATAAACCGATTTCCTTTCCGGTTACAGACTTTTTAGCCGTATAACCGCTCTGAGAAGGAACCGTATCGCCCCATCTGTCATAGTTATAAGTTTTATAAGGCTCCTCTGCAAAGGCAGTAAGTGTCATAGTCATAGCTGAACACAAAGCCATTGCCACTGTGAGCATCTTTTTCAGGTTTTTTTTCATTCTCGACACTACTTATCACCTATTTCCTTTTCATATTTCATGTTAGTTTACTGATTAGTCCTTAATACCCGAGTTAGCCATGGTTTCCATAACGTTACTCTGTGCAATAAGGAATACAACCAGCGGCGGGATAAGAAGTAAAACGGCCGACGCAAATGTAACACCCTGACGTGCAAGACCGATCTGAGCAATCTGCTGTGCGATTGTCGGAAGCGTTTTCAGTTCCTCTGAGTAAATCAGCGAACCGCCTGTCTGTAGGTTCCAAGCTCCCTGGAATGCGAAGATTATCAGCGTCATAACCGCCGGCTTTGAGTTTGGTACAACTATCTGCCAGCAGATTCTGAATAATCCTGCACCGTCAACCTTTGCAGCTTCAACCATCGAATCATGTATTGTCGACATACTCTGACGCATAAGGAACAGACCCAACGATGTTGAGATATTCGGAAGAATCAAACACCAGTATGTATCGATCATTCCCAATTTAGCCATTACAAGGAATGACATAATCCATGTTGCGTTAGACGAGAACAGAAGTGCGGTTACGATAATTGTATTGATTGTCTTACTGCCCGGGAACTTACATTTTGCCAATACAAATCCTGCACAGCAGCAAACAAACAAGTTACATACACATATTACAACTGTTGTAAACACACTGTTGAATACGTATCTTGAGAAAGGAACCCACATGCTTGCGGCAACCTTAAACATATCTGAAAAGTTTCTTGTAGTCGGATTCAAAACGTAAAGCTTTGGTGGGAATACGAACAGCTCTTCAACAGGCTTCAACGACTGTACTACCGAATAGTAAATCGGGAAAATCATGAATGCACCAAGAAGTGCGAGAAAAATAAATATACAAATATCTCCGCCGAGAGAACCGTTGATTTTCTTATGCTTATCTCTTACATGAAGCTTTTCAATATCAACTTTCTTTTTTCTTCTTTTAGCCATATCGTAATCTCACCTCCTTAGTCAAGGTACTTGCCGAGGATTTTATTTACGCCCTCATTGGCAAGGAGCATTGCAGCGAACAATACGAAACATATTGCCGAAGCATAACCCATTTCGTAACGGATATTACCATAGTCGGTTGCATGGTTCATAATTGTATGTGCAGCATAGTCGGTTGAAGGAAGACCAACGAGGTTCTGTCCAACCACGCCGACTGTAAACGATGTAGAAATCTGCATTACAGCAGCGAACAAAAGCTGTGGTCCCATTGAGGGAATCGTAATTGTGAACAGCTCCTGCCATCTGTTTTTAATACCTTCGATAGCACCTGCTTCATACATAGATTTATCGATATTCTGGAATCCGGCACGGATAGCAAGGAATCCTGCACCCATTGAGATCCACATCTGAACGATGATTACAACAGCCAATATGTATTTAGTATCTGTCAGGAACTGCTGCGGTGTATTAAACAAACCTATATCCATCATAACCGAGTTAATATAACCGTATGAGTCGCCTGAAAGAATCAACTGCCATGTAATATACACTGAAGTTGTCATTGACGGTGCATAGAAAACAAATGTGAAAAATGTTTTCAGGAAAGGATTCATCTCATTAATCAGCCAAGCAATAAGGAAGCTTAGGAAGTATGAGAACGGTCCTGTAAATATTGCGAAAATAAGCGTATTTCTTACCGCAATAAGGAAGACATCGTCATTCAGAAACAGTGTATAGAAATTTGAAAGTCCTACCCATTTGGGTGCCTGTACCATATTAAAGTTTGTAAAGCCAATAGGAAGGGACATTACTACCGGCACGATTGTAAACAGTATGAACAAAACCATAAACGGTGTGAGGAGTCCGTAACAAGCCTTGTTTACTTTTACCATATGCCATGTATAAGCCCACTTGCCTTGCTTATTCATAGGTGCAGACGAGTTTTTAGTTTTAGCCATTATTTACTCCCCTTCCTATTTATCAAGTCCAAGGTCTTCACGCTTACGAGTGATTTCCTCATTGATATCTTTATTGTACCAGAACAATGTATCACGAGCATTTTCATAATCGTTTACTACAGTTCTGAATGCGTTTAAAACGTTACGTGTTACACCGTAAGACGCAGGAATAATAGGAATTTCAACCTGGGATGTCAACTGTGTCTTAAGTTTTTCTACCTGAGAATTAGTCCATGAAAGCTCATCTAAAGCCTCAAGGTTTGCGGTATCAAATCTACCCATTGTGCCTAAGATTGATTCGATATCATTACCGTATTCAGCCTGAATTTCTTTCGATGTAAACCATTTGATGAAGTCCCAAGCACCTTCCTGGTCGGGAGCCTTCTTGAATATGATTGCACCTGAGCCTTGTGAGTTAGCCGCATGATTTATTGTGCCGTCTTCCTGAACTGTTCCGGGAACCGGCTGGAAGTCCCAGCATCCTGCAATTTCAGGAGCAGCGACCTTAAGCTGGTTAAAGAACGTATAGTTCTGGATTACAATAGGCATATCACCGGTTCTGAAACGGGTAAATGCGTCATATGTCTGGTCGAAGCTGTATGTTGTATAGAACTTTGTCCATGTATCAAACGCATCGATAGCTTCCTGTTTATCAAAAGTTGTTTTTGTCTGTTCTTCGTTAAAGTAATTGAGACCCTGCTGGAGAAGAAGCATTGCGAAAGTATTTCCTGCTTCTGTTACCGGAGAAACATATGTCTGACCGCCCACGCTCTGTACTACAGGAAGGATAAGACCAACTTCCATATAGTTTCTCTGGAGAACAGGAAGAGTATCAATAAGACCGTCCCATGTTGCCAAATCCTCTTCAGGATTGACACCATACTGAGAAAGAATATCGGAACGATAGAACAGCATCGGGAATGTCTGAGAAACCGGCAGACCGTAAACGCCGCCGTTATATGTATAAAGCACCGTTGCTTCCTCAGAAAATCTCTTTTTGACTTCTTCAAAATCAGAATATTGTGAGATATCGGTCAGCACGTCACGGGCAGCAAGCTGTATCGGGAAGTCTCCGCCCATAAAAAGTCCAAGGTCAGGACCTTTTCCTGCAAATGTAGCTTCAATAACACCGCCTGTTACCAGCTTCATATTGACCTTTGTTTTTGCAGTAGGATTATACTCGCTGTCAATGATATTCTGAACTGTAAGTGCGTTATCACGACCCAGCATTGTCCAGCAGGTCATAGCTTCTTCGTCTTCATCAGTCAAAGAGTTATAATCCTCAAAGAATGAACCGATGAAAGCATTAAAGCTGAATTTTACACTTTCAAGGAATTTCTTATCAGTAGAAGAGAATTCCTGATCGGCAGTGCATATTTCAATTATATCCATTTCCAAAGGCTGTTCTCTGTACTGGCTTACCCATGATGAAAGTGATGTAACGTTATCTTTGATCTGCTGCATCATTTCAGGGATTCTGTCCGGTTTATCGGTACATTTATCAAGGATAATTGCCATTTTGTTAAGAGCAACGGCTTCGGTTCCTCCGCTGCCGGAAAGCTCTTCAATTGTACTTTCAAGCTCTCTCAGTCTCTTGGAATATGCTTTAAAATCATCCATGATTGTAGGAATAGCCTGGTCAATCATATAGTTGTTATATTCATCAGGGTCAGGACCGGTAATCTGACGAATTCTTCTGTAATAGCTGTTTACATTATATACGACTTCGTCCAGCTCACCCATGATTTCTCCGATTTCACCCGGAATAGCTTCTAAAGAAATAGTATGTTTTCCTGCTGTAAGGTGGAAATACAAAGTATTACCGTCAGCATCGGTAGGAGAAACTACACTCCACTCTGTATCATAATAGAATTTTATCTGATTTGCTTCAGCACAAGGAACCTCGCCGTCGATATACAATCTTCTGTTGGAATACATTCCTCGCATCTGATCCTGCATTGCACGCATACCTATTTTATAATAGCCGTCTTCCTTAACGTCTATTTCATAGGTAACAGTCTGTCCGGACTGAGACCAGCTGCCTTTACCGATTGTATTATATCTTGTCTTAGTCGGGCTTGAACCGTTCACACATGATGTAAGGTAAGAATCCTTATTTGACGTAGGGAACAATGTTCTGTCAGACTTATAATCAGCCATTTCTGCTTCAAGTCTGATCATCTGACCCTTTGTGCTTTCCAGATCGCTTTCGCTTGGAGCAACATAAGCCTCAGGAGCTGTATACTGATAAAATCTTATGTATTCAATAGCAAACTGAGCCTTTGAAGATTTAAAAGTGATCTGATGTTTACCCTTTGTTATATAGAATTCAAGAGGTTCATTAAAAAGTCCGTCTACGTCTTTCAGAGGAGAAACCTGCCAGCACACCTGTTCAACCTGTCCGGGACGCATATCGTTTCCTCTGGAATCCTGTTCAATCTTCTGACCGGTTTCGTTAACCCATCTCTTAGACAGAGCAATTCTCGACGCAGTTGTATAAGGGCAAACGCCGTCAATCAACAAAGCAAATTCGATTTCTGTTGTTCTGCCGGCAAGAGCCTCATAGCTCATTTCAATATTATAAACTCCGTCCTCCGGAATATCGACTTCATAGGTCAGACTACCGTCCTGATTTGACCATTTAGCCACGTTTTCCTTTCCGTCAACCGTTGTGATTTCGACTTCGGCACCGTTATCCGCCTTGACAAAATCTTTTCCGTATACAGTAATATCCTGTTCCGGACGAGGGTCATCCGCATGCTTTTTAACATAGTTGGAGTAAGCGTTCTCACGATTACTTGCGTCAACAACTTCGGCATTCACATCCTGAGAAACAGATGTGTCTTCCGAATCGGTTTTAGCAGCACTGCTGTCGTTGTTTTCCGCAAAAGACGGCATGCAGCATGTCGCCGACAAAGCCAACACCAACGCAGATGAAACAACACGTCTGAAAATTGTGTTATCCACTGTAAATCCACCTTTCCTTTTAATTTGCTGATGATTTTTTCTGAAAAGAAGCCGTACCGATCCTGAGATACCTTGCATTTATTCAGAATAATTTTATTGATCCCTTAAAGGATAACAAAAAACAAAGCTCATATGTGATAAAAAAGACATTTAAGTTTCATTGATTTATCACATTGCACATAAAACACAAGTGTGTTTTTATGCATTTTTAACAATTATTATAATTCCATATTAGCTCACAAATTTTTGGTTAATTTGTTTTAAAAACTAACAATCATTTTGTTTAATTAGCACATTTTTTTATAAGAAATGTCAAAAAAGCATTATGGAGCTAATTAACATTATACCAATATTCAATAGCTTTGTCAAGTGAACTGATTAGCAGAAATTCATGTTTTTTTGTGCAACATTAACATTTGTTTATCATGCACAACATGAAGATTTTATTTTTGTGCATATTGTGTAAAAAGATTTTATCAAATTATAATCAAAAAGTGTTTTCAAAGAAAGCAAGATTTAATTTACATTTTATTTACTCATGCGACACTATTCGTCAAATAATACTTTACCCTTTCGACACAACATGATATGAAACATTTATGCGGTTAATTCCTTGAAATACTTGTTTTGACAAATTTCACCGATTAAGTAAATTATACTTGTCTTACAAAGAAAAAAAGGAAAGGAAGGTATATATGGGCGTCAACATAAGCATCGACAGAGAAAGCCGAAAAATAACAGCAAAAATAACCGGGGATCTGGATCATCATACGGCAAAATATATCAGAGGTGACATAGACGCATCAATACGTGAAACAAATCCCAAGACTCTTATTCTTGATTTTTCAGCTGTAACTTTTATGGACAGCTCCGGAATCGGACTGGTTATGGGAAGGTATAAAATAATGACCGAGCTTTCAGGGGAAGTCCTGATTGCCAACACTCCGCCGTATATCAGAAAAGTCATGCAGCTTGCAGGTTTAAACAAACTTTGCAGAATAATAACACTAACCGGGGATGACAGCAACAAATCTGATACCGATAAAAACAAAGATGATAGGGAGGTTATAAAGAAATGAAGCAGAAAATCATAAACGAAATAAAAATGAGTTTTCCCAGTTTATCTGAGAACGAACGATTTTCCAGGCTTGCAGTAAGCGGATTCCTTTCTCAGCTCAATCCCCAGCTGGACGAGCTGTCGGACATAAAAACCGCTGTATCTGAGGGAGTCACCAACTGTATCGTTCATGCCTACCGTAATACTATCGGCTTGATTTTCATGCAGATAAAGATATTTGAAAACGGCAGGATATACATAAAAATCCGTGACAAAGGCTGCGGAATTAAAGACATAAAACAGGCTATGGAACCGCTGTTCACCACTGCTCCCGAAGAAGAAAGGGCAGGTTTGGGATTTGCGGTTATGGAAAGCTTTATGGACAGAATAAAAGTAAAAAGCTGCGAGGGAAAAGGCACAACACTGATTATGGAAAAAACCTTGAAATCAAGGAAGGCTTTATACTGAAAATGAAAAAAGATGAAACCAAAATTCTTGCAGAAAACAACCTGGGACTTGTTCATTTATGTGCAAACAAATTCCGCAACAGAGGAATTGAATACGATGACCTATACGGTGCAGGCTGCGTCGGACTGCTGAAGGCTTCAAAAGCCTTTGATTCAGACAGAGGCGTTAAATTTTCCACTTATGCCGTTCCGGTGATTTTAGGGGAAATAAAGCGTCTTTTCCGTGACGGAGGTGCCATAAAGGTAAGCAGAAGTCTTAAAGAGCTTTCAATGCACATTTCACGTTACAGAGAACAGTTTATTCTTTCCGAAGGACGAGAACCCACTGTTGAAGAACTTTGTTTGCTTTCGGGACAGTCTGTTGAAACGGTTATTGAAGCACTGAATGTATCTATGCCTCCCATAAGTCTGACTGATTCGGGAGAAGATTCCGACGGCACGGAATTTAATATTCCTACAGAATCCCCAGATTTGAGCATAACGGACAGGCTGTCCCTAAGGCAGGTCATGAACGAGCTTTGCCCCAATGATAGAAGACTTATTTATCTTCGCTATTTTGAAAACAAAACCCAGGTGGAAACGGCTCAGATATTAAATATGACCCAGGTTCAGGTTTCACGTCGTGAAAAAAAGCTTCTTGCTAACATGAGGGAAAAGCTTCACAACTGAATTCAGACAGTATTGGTTTTCAATAAGTTGCCTGCCCGTCATTATAAAATTTTACTATAGTTTTATTAGGTGAATCATGAATTTCACATTAAAAAATATGAAATGACAAATACTTGACATATTGTTTAATATGCTATAAAATATTAATGGAATATTTTTTAAGGAGAATGTGAAATGCTGAATACTGAAAAAACAATGGACAAGATCGTTGCCCTTTGTAAAAACAGGGGATTTGTTTACCCCGGAAGCGAAATCTACGGCGGTCTTGCAAATACATGGGATTACGGTCCTTTAGGCGTTGAGCTTAAAACAAATATCAAAAATGCCTGGAGAAAAAAATTCATTCAGGAAAACAAACTTAACGTAGGACTTGATTCCGCTATACTTATGAACCCTCAGACATGGGTGGCTTCGGGTCATATCGGCGGATTTTCTGATCCGCTTATGGATTGTAAGGACTGCAAAACCCGTCACAGAGCCGATAATCTTATAGAAGATTTTGACGGCACTAACGTAGCCGGCTGGACAAACGAGCAAATGATGGATTATATCAAAGAGCATAACATTGTATGCCCTAATTGCGGTAAAAGCAATTTTACCGATATTCGTCAGTTTAATCTTATGTTTAAAACTTTTCAGGGCGTTACGGAAGATTCAAAATCGGAGCTTTATCTGCGTCCCGAAACAGCTCAGGGTATTTTTGTAAACTTTGCAAATATCCAAAGAACAAGCCGTAAGAAGGTTCCCTTTGGCGTTGCTCAGATAGGTAAATCCTTCAGAAATGAAATTACTCCCGGAAACTTCATTTTCCGTGTCCGTGAATTTGAACAAATGGAGCTTGAATTTTTCTGCAAACCAGGAACTGATCTAGAATGGTTCAATTATTGGAGAGAATTCTGCAAGAACTGGCTTCTCAGTTTAGGAATCAAGGAAGAAAATTTAAGATTGCGTGACCATTCTCCCGAAGAGCTTTGCTTCTACTCAAAAGCCACGACAGACTTTGAATATCTCTTCCCCTTCGGCTGGGGCGAGCTTTGGGGCGTAGCGGACAGAACAGACTATGACCTTTCACAGCATATTAAAACAAGCGGCAAAACCCTTGATTATTTTGATCCGGAAACAAACGAAAGATATGTACCGTATGTAATCGAACCTTCACTTGGTGTTGAAAGATTATTCCTCTCGATCGTTACCGAAGCATATGATGAAGAAAACATCGGAACTGAGGAAAAGCCTGACATCAGAACGGTTATGCGTTTTCATCCTGCACTTGCACCGTTTAAAGCATGTGTTCTTCCTCTTTCAAAGAAGCTCAGCGAACAGGCAGGAGAACTTCACGAATCCCTTTCTAAGTATTTCAATGTTGATTATGACGAAGCCGGTTCTATAGGCAAGAGATACCGCCGTCAGGACGAAATCGGTACTCCTTTCTGTATTACTTACGATTTTGATTCGATTGATGATGGTTGTGTAACTGTCCGTGACCGTGATACAATGGAACAGGAAAGAATAAAGATTGAAGATTTAAGAGCATATATCGAAGCAAAATTAGAATTCTAAATTAATTAAGGCGGTCAGACGACCGCCTTTTGTATTACAAAAAGAGCTGCTGCAAAAAATGCAACAGCTCATATTTTTTATAAATCTTATCCTTTTACAGCTCCGGAAACAAGTCCGCTGTAAATGAATTTCTGCAACGTCAGGAATATAATCAACGTTGGCAAAATACAAAGGATAACTCCTGCAAATACCGTAGTATAGCTTACCGTTGTTTCATTCATAATGTTCAGCAGGACTGTAGAAACTACAGGCTGATCCTCCGGCAAATAGAGCTTCGGAGTATAGAAGTCGTTATAGATTGAAACAAACTTGATAATCAATACGGTTGCAATAGCAGGTTTTAAGTTAGGAAGAATGATGCTCCAATAAATTCGTGGATAAGAAGCACCGTCCACAATTCCGCTTTCATCAAGTGATACAGGAATCTGACTCAGGAACTGAATGAATATATAAATAGAAGTAATATCCGTACCGATCCACAGAATCATAGGACCCCACATTGAGTTTACAAGGTGCATATCAGCAAGAATCTGATAAACCGTAACCTGCATTGAAATATTAGGCAACAGCACTGCTACGAGGAACGCACCTTTAATCGTTCTTGAAAGCAGCGTGTTAAAACGCTGAACGACAAACGCCGTCATGGTTCCGGTAATAATAGTACCAAAGCAGCATATAACTATAAGAATTGCGGTATTCCTGAAACCTGCAAGCATATCTCCCTTTGAAATAGCCTGGCTGTAATTATCAAAGTTAAAATGCTGAGGCAAAGAAAATGTGCTTGTCTTAAAAAGCTCCTCAGTTGTTTTGAAAGAACCCAGCAATACATAAAGGATAGGCAAAATTACTACCAGACAAGCTGCAACAAGTACCAGATATGTAAACAACTTTACAACAAATCTTCCAAGCTTGCCTGTGCCGGATTTAGCTTGAACTGACTGTGTCTGCATAACTTAAGCCACCCCTCTCTTTTTCTTCTTTGCTTTTCTTGTGTCGTCATCGTCTTCTTTAAACAAGGCTTTCTGAAGCAAAGTAACAATAATAATGATTATTAACAATACCACTGCCATTGCCGATGCAAGACCAACTTTATCCTTAGTAAAGAACGTTTCCATTGTCGAAATAACGAATGTCGATGTTCCGTTAGCTCCGTTTGTCATAATATAAGGAATTTCAAATACTGAAATAGCTCCCTTGATTGCCAAAATAAGCTGTAATGAAATAATAGGCTTAATGCTCGGGAAAATTATATAACGGAATCTTTCCCATGCATTTGCACCGTCCAGGTCAGCGGCTTCATAAAGATCCGTGCTTATAGAGTTAATAGCTCCGATATACATAAGAATATCAAATCCGATGTATCTCCAAATTGAAACGAAAACAAGACTCAAATTAGCTTTCATTGAATCCTGCATATCTCCGAGCCAGTTCTGTGGAGCAATGCCAAACCAGCCCAACATGGAGTTAAGCGTACCCTGTGGTTCAAAAACTTCACCGAAACGGAAGAAATTAAGGAAAATCAAAGATACAGCAACGCCGTTCATCAAATACGGGAAGAAAATAACTCCCTTAAACAATCCCTTTGCCCTTATCTTTGAACAGAGTATCGTAGCTATAATCAAAGCCAAAATCTGCTGAATAAAGGAGCCAACCAAATAATAGAGACTGTTTTTAAATGTTATTAAATATGTAGGATCTGAAAAAATGGTTTTGTAGTTTTCAAGGCCTACGAATTTTATCTGATCGCCGGCCGAAAGCCTTCCACGCTCCTGAAAGCTATATGGAATAAGCTGAAACGCAGGGATAAAAGTGAAAACTACCAGCAAAGCAACAGGTATAAGGAGAAATAAACAGGAAGTGATATATTTCTGACCCGTATATGTTTTGCACCAGTTTACAAACCCACCTTGCTTATTATTTTTCATTTGGGTTCCTCCTTAATAAAATCGGGGGCAAAACCCCCGATTTTATGGATTTAAACAGTAATCATACAATTAATTACTTCATAATTTCTGCGTAAGCGTCAGCCCACTTCTTATTTGTTTCTTCAACAATCTTGTTGAATTCGTCTTCGCCCTTGCCTGCAAATGCAGCTTCAGCCATCTTAATCTTAAAGTTATCTGTTGTTGTAAGAGATGCACCTACGCCTGACTTGCTGTCGATAGCGTCGAATTTACCAACATATTCTTCTGCCGGGAGTGGTTCTTCAAGAAGCATGTCAGCTGTAAATCCGTTGCTTGCAAGGTTTTCAGGAAGATCTGCACCCTTAGCTGTACAAATCATGCCTTCCTGAGCTGCAAAGCCTGAATCAGAAACGAACCATTCTACAAACTTCTTAGCAAGATCAATGTTCTTTGAATTCTTGCTTACGCCGTAACAATAGTCGCCTGAAGATACTGAATACTGTTTGCCGTCAGCTGCTGTGAAAGGAGCAGGCATGTATCCGATATCGTCTTCATGACCTTCTGCAAATGCCTGGAACTGGCTGATAGCCCATGAACCTGCACAAATTGTAGCAACGTTACCGTCAGCTATATACTGCTTGGATTTCTCCCAGTCAGTTGTGCTGTGGTCAGCTTCCATAAGGTCTTTTTCTGAATATACATCAAACATCAGTTTGTATGTCTTGTAGTAACCGCCGTCTTTATCAAAGAAAGCCTTGTTGTCCTTAACAATGTCTTCTTTATAGCTTGCAGAACCGGAAGCAGGAATTACAATTCCGTCCCACTGACCTGTACACCAGGAATCCTTATAGTTTGTATAGAAAGGAACAACGTTTTCATTGCTTTCTTTAATCTTCTTAAGAGCAGCAATGAAATCTTCAGGAGTCTTAGGTGTCTCTGTGATTCCTGCGTCTGCCCAAACCTTCTTGTTGTAAACAAAGCCTGTTGCGTTTCCGCCGTAAGCAAGACCGTAAACTGTCTTGTCAGAAGTCATCTTCTTGTTAGCCCAGAGATATTTCTGTGAAAGCTCATCGTATGTGCCGAGTGGCTCAAAGTAATTGCCGAGCTCTTCAACCTTAACGTCATCGGAAATTGCAAGAACGTCGCCGTAATCGCCTGAAGTCATTTTTGTCTTGATGTCGTTTGAATAGTCTGTAAAGCCTATGTATTTAACTGTACAGTTATTGTCCTTTTCAAAAGATTCTGTCAGCTTAGCAAGTGAGCCGTCGTCAACACGGTCTGTACGGTTTGTATATACCGTCAATTCAACTTTTTTAGCGTCAGAACCGCTGTCAGTTGATTCTGAGCCACCGCATGAAGCGAGCATTGTCAAACCAAGAGAAGCTGCCGCAGCCATTGAAATTACTCTTTTAATGTTCATTTTTTTCTCCTCCATTAAGTAAAATTAATTATTACGATCTGAACACGTTTTTACTTCATATCGTATGTGTATATTATACAATAAGTCCTGTGATTTGTCAATCAAAATTATGAATTTATTCAAACTGCACAACAAATACGTCAATATTCACAAAACCAATACCGCCAAAACTGTGTATATTGCACAAATCATTTTTTGGTCAAAATATAAAGATTTTGGAATAAAAATCCTGTAGTTTAATTTGGTTTTCTTATATAACATTTTAGATTATTTTGCAAACAAGTATAAACTGCGGAATATAGGTGTATTATCATAACGAAAAAAACCGAAAATACGAATTGTTATTTTTTTATTAATATAGATTTTCATTATACAAAATGCACAAAGTTTGAAAATTATTTCCCGGGAAATTTTCCCTCTTGTTCGACAACATAAATTTTTTTGCATAATAAAAGTATTAAAATGTAAATAATTATATTAAACTATTGATATTTTCGCAAATGTTTGATAGAATTAATGTTTATAAGAGGACATTGTCCTGTTATCACATTTTAAATAAAGGAGTAAAAACATGACCGTACATCAAATTTGTATGCTTATATCTATTGTTTTGTATCTTCTGATGATTCTTTACATAGGTATCCGCTGCTCGAGGAAAAATGAAAACGTAGGAGATTTCTATCTGGGAGGACGCAAGCTCGGTCCCTTTGTAACAGCAATGAGTGCCGAAGCCTCCGACATGAGCAGCTGGCTTCTTATGGGACTTCCGGGAGTTGCATATTTAACCGGCGTAGCAGATGCCGGCTGGACGGCGATCGGCCTCGCCATTGGAACATATATAAATTGGCTGATTGTCGCAAAGCGTTTGAGAAACTATTCTCAGGAATGCAAGAATTCTATTACCATTCCCGACTTTTTCTCAAATCGTTACAGAGATTCAAAAAATCTGCTTTTGGCAATTTCGGCAGTTATTATTATTATTTTCTTTATTCCGTACACAGGTTCGGGATTTGCCGCTTGCGGAAAATTATTCTCAAGTCTGTTCGGCATTAATTATCACCTTGCAATGATAATAAGTGCTTTGATAATTATAGCATATACCTGTCTCGGAGGATTCCTTGCCGCAAGCACCACCGATTTTATTCAGAGCATCATCATGACTGTGGCATTGATAATAGTTTTATGCTTCGGAATCAATGTTGCAGGCGGTTTAGACGCTGTAATTGATAATGCGAAAGCTCTGCCCGGATATCTTTCCGCAAATTCCCTTTATGATCCGGAAGCGGGCGGTGAAAGCCCTTACGGAATTATTAAAATCGTATCTACCCTTGCATGGGGATTAGGTTACTTCGGAATGCCTCACATTCTGCTTAGATTTATGGCTATTAAGGACAGCAAAAAGATCAAGACCTCAAGGCGTGTTGCCTCCATTTGGGTTGTAATTTCTCTTACAGTTGCTGTCATTATAGGAATCATCGGATTGGGCATGTCAAACACAGGAGCAATTGAGAGCCTGTCAGGTTCCGATTCCGAAACAATTATCGTGAGAATATCAAGTTATCTTGGAACATTCGGAATTATCCCCGCACTAATCGCCGGGGTAATCCTTGCAGGAATTCTCGCCTCTACAATGTCTACTGCCGACTCACAGCTGCTTGCGGCTTCGTCAAGTGTTTCAGAAAACATAATTCACAAGGTTTTCAAAATAAATCTAACAGAAAAAGCGTCTATGATTATTGCTCGTTTGACCTTGGTTATTATTGCCGTAATCGGAGTTATAATTGCTTGGGATCCAAACAGCTCGGTATTTAAAATTGTATCATTTGCCTGGGCAGGCTTCGGTGCAACCTTCGGACCCGTTATGCTTGCATCACTGTTCTGGAAGCGTTCCAACAAATGGGGAGCAATGGCAGGAATGCTTGTCGGCGGTATAGTGGTATTTGTATGGAAGTATGTAATAAGACCGCTCGGCGGTGGTTGGGATATTTATGAGCTTCTCCCTGCTTTCATATGTGCCTGTGCAGCTATCATAGTGGTATCTCTTTTGACAAAAGCCCCCGACAAGGAAATCACAGATGAATTTGAAAAGGTTTATTCAATGAAATAACCGACAGTATTAAACGGCTCGGAAAATCCGAGCCGTTTTCATATATTATTATACTATTTAGTTAAACCAAATCCGCAATTTCATAAATCAGCTTTTCCGACTTCTCCCATCCAAGACATGGGTCGGTAATGGATTTTCCGTATACTCCCTCACCGATTTTCTGACAGCCGTCCTCGATATAGCTTTCGATCATAAAGCCCTTGACCAGCTTTCCGATTTCAGCCGAATGACGCATTGAATGGAGTACCTCTTTGCAAATTCTTGGCTGTTCGTAATACTTTTTACCCGAATTGCTGTGATTTGTATCAATAATCACTGCCGGATTACTGTAATCTCCTTCGGAATAAAAACGGCATAGCAACTCAAGATCCTCATAATGATAGTTAGGCTGAGCCTGACCATGCTTATTTACATATCCTCTGAGTACTGCATGTGCCAGCGGGTTTCCGGATGTTTCTACTTCCCATCCTCTGTAAAGGAATGTATGGCTGTTCTGTGCGGCAGTAATAGAATTCATCATTACGGACAAATCTCCGCTGGTGGGGTTTTTCATACCGGCAGGAACGTCCATACCGCTGGTAGTAATTCTATGCTGCTGATCCTCAACCGATCTTGCTCCTATTGCCGTATAAGAAAGCAAATCGGAAAGGTAGCGGAAATTTTCCGGATAAAGCATTTCATCAGCACAGGTAAGACCGGTTTCCTCAATAGCTCTTGTATGCAGCTTTCTGATTGCAATAAGTCCTTCCAGCATATCCTCGCCTTTAGTCGGGTCGGGCTGATGAACCATTCCCTTATATCCCAAACCTGTGGTACGAGGCTTATTGGTATAAATTCTCGGAATAATGATAACCTTATCTTTTACCTTATCCTGAACATCTTTAAGGCGGTAAATATAATCCATAACCGAATCTTCATTATCGGCGGAACACGGTCCGATAATAAGAACAAGTTTATCCGATTCGCCGGTAAATACCTTTTTTATTTCCTCATCCCGAATACGCTTTGATTCGACTATTTTTTCAGTCAGCGGAAACTGCTTTTTTATTTCCTGGGGAATCGGCAGTTTTCTTTTAAAATTCATTCCCATTTCATTTTCCTCCTAATATTGATAAGGGCAAACGCCCGAATTACAGCATAATTTTAATGCTTTAAAGTCATGTGCCTTAAAAGTGCAAAAGCACATTACATATATAATACACCATTTAAACAAAAAAAACAAGACCTTTTTCAAAAAATTTTTCTTTATTAATGCAATTAAAGCGGCGAAAAACATTTCAGCCGCTGAATTTCTGCTATTATATTTTTTTGCTGTTAGGTCATGTTTATTATAAATTCTTCTGAAGCTTCAGCCGTTTGAAGTAATCTTTTGATTCTCTTGTAATCACTCCGCTAAGAGCAACGATAGCTATAAGATTCGGCAAAGCCATAAGTCCGTTGAATATATCCGCAATAGTCCATACCGCCGAAACCGTCATATACGGACCGATAAATACAGCAAGTATGTAAAGATATCTATAAACCCTGACAGCTTTTTTGTTTCCGTTTGCCAGATACTCAAGACATCGTTCACCGTAATAGTTCCAACCGAGTATAGTGGTAAAAGCAAAAAATACAAGGCATATCATAATCATAAATGCAGGGATCTGCGAAGGCAGGAAAGAATATCCTTCCTGAAAAGCATGAGTTGTGACTTCTACTCCCTCAAAAGGCTTTCCGGTTGCAGGATTAACGGCATTATATGAACCCATCATTACAATCGAAAGACCGGTCATTGTACATACAATAATTGTATCTATAAAAGTACCGCACATTGAAACAAGACCCTGACGGGCTGGTTCATTGGTTTTTGCCTCTGCGGCTGCAATAGGTGCGGAACCAAGACCCGCTTCATTTGAAAAAATTCCCCTTGCTACGCCCATTTTCATAGCAATAAGCATTGGAACAGTTCCCGATGCAGCAGATTTTACATTAAACGCAGATCTGAATATAAGTGAAACAGTTCCCGGCAATTTATCGCAGTTGATTATTATCATTATAAGACATGCCAGTATGTAAACAGCCGCCATAAACGGAACGACAATCTGAGACACGCCCGATATTCTTTTTATACCGCCTATAATTACAAGAGCTGCACAGACCGTAACGATAATGCCCGCAACAACTGCCGCCAATGTATATTCGTGACCCATAATTGTAACAGTGTTGCTCCTGTCAGCATCAAAGAAATTCTGAACAGCATATGATATACCGTTCACCTGAGAAAATGTACCGATTCCGAAAAGTCCCACGCAGGCTCCGAAAAACGCAAACATTTTCGCAAGCCACTTCCACTTTCTTCCCATACCTTTTTCTATGTAATAAAATGGGCCGCCAAGCACATGACCGTCCTCATCGATTTTTCTGTATTTAATTGCAAGAAACCCCTCTGCAAATTTTGTCGCCATACCGAAAAATGCGGCAATCCACATCCACAGCAAAGCTCCCGGTCCTCCCGCCAACACGCCAACGGCGGTAGCTACTCCTACTATATTCCCCGTTCCGATAGTTGCTGAAAGAGCCGTACAAAGGGCGGCAAAGCTTGATATCTCGCCATTCCCTTTTTCTTCATTTTTAAACATATATTTTAATGCTTTTGGAAGATGAACCAGCTGCAATGCTCCAAGTCTTACGGTAAGGTATATTCCAACAGATAAAATCAATACGATAAGGGGGATTCCCCATACATAACCGTCTATTTTTTCTAAAACCGACTGAATCTTTTCAAAGCTCATACTTGTACTCCCAAAAAAATAATAGAAATTATACCATATAATTATATAATTTTCAATACGGAATTTTGTATTTTCTGTAAAGCAGACGACAAAATCAGGAATTGCTTCACTGTATATAATTTCCTTAATATTTTCGTGCTTCATTCACTGTTATTGATTGACATTTAGATAACAATTTGTTATAATAATTAAAGCAATATGTTTTTTCTTCAATATTAAACGTTTTTCACTTATTATTTTGTTTTATAGATTCTGTTATCATTTATAAAATCAGAAAAGAGGTTTTTTATGAACAGCGATTATATTCTATCTTGTGAGTCTACTGTAGATGTGCCTTTTACTTTTATGAAGGAACGAAATATACCCGTATTATTTTATAAATATACCGTTGACAGTGAAGTATATGTTGACGATATGTGCCGTGATCCCGAAGCTCTTCCCCGGTTTTATTCAATGTTAAATGAAGGAAAGCTTCCCTCCACTTCACAGATTAACACATATGAATACTGCGAATTTTTTGAAGATTTGCTTAAAGAAAACGATAATATACTTCATGTTGCATTTGGTTCGGGAATGACCAATTCGGTAAACAATGCTTATACCGCAGTTGAAATGCTGAAAGAAAAATATCCCCATAAAAAAATTGTTGTTATTGACTCTCTGTGTAGCTCTTCAGGTTACGGACTATTAATGGAAGCTGCTGCGGAAATGCGTGACAAAGGCTGTTCTATGGACGTACTTGAACAATGGCTCTTGGTTAAACGCCATTGCGTTCATCATCAATTCTTTTCTACAGATTTAAAATTTTTCCGACGCAGCGGACGAGTTTCCGGACCCACTGCGACAATAGGAACAATTTTAAACATTTGCCCTATTATGCGGCTTAACGATAAAGGCAAAATAGTTGCATATGATAAAGTAAGAGGCAAGAAAAACGCAATATTAAAAACTATATCAGAAATGGAAAACACCATTCCCGAAGGCAAATTGTATTCAGGAAAATGCTATTTAAGTCACTCCAACTGTCCGGACATGGCTATAGAAGCAAAAAAAGCGATAGAAGAACATTTTCCACACATTGACGGCGGAATCAAAGTATTTGATATCGGAACTATTATTGCATCTCATGCAGGCCCGGGAACAGTCGCTGTATTTTACTTTGGAGATAAAGTAAAACCTCTGGATAATTAAAAAAGGCTGCTGACAGTAAAATCTGCCGGCAGCCTAATTTTTATTTTATTATGCTATTGCACAATACTAAATAGCGTCAAATGCCTGCTTTAAGTCGTCAATGATATCATCAACATTTTCAAGACCTACCGAAAATCTTATCATTCCGGGGTCGATGCCCGCAGCAACAAGCTGTTCCTCGGTAAGCTGACGGTGAGTTGCTGACGCAGGATTAAGCACGCAGGTTCTTATATCTGCAACATGAACTTCGTTTGAAGCAAGCTTTAAAGCGTCCATGAATTTAACTGCTGTTTCCCTGCCTCCTGCAACAGAAAAGCTGATTACACCGCAAACGCCGTTGGGGAGATATTTTTTCGCAAGCTCATAATGAGGATCGCTTTCAAGCCCTGCATATTTGATTGACTTGATTTTACCTGTGGACTGAATATATTTTGCAACCTTTAGTCCGTTTTCGCAGTATTTCGGCATTCTTACCGCAAGAGTTTCAAGTCCCAGATTTAACAAAAACGAGCTGTTTGCCGAAGGATAGCATCCGAAATCACGCATAAGCTGCATTCTTGCTTTTGTTATATAGGGAGCGGCAGGATATTTTTCAGTATAAACTATACCGTGATAGCTTTCGTCCGGTTCTGTCAGTCCCGGGAACTTGCCGGATTTTGACCAGTCGAACTTTCCGCTGTCAACAATAACTCCTCCCACCTGAACTGCATGGCCGTCCATGTATTTTGATGTTGAGTGAATGACTATATCTGCTCCCCATTCAATAGGTCTGCAAAGTATAGGCGTTGCAAAAGTATTATCAACGATCAGAGGAATACCTGCCGAATGTGCCGCATCAGCCCATTTTTCAATATCAAGCACGGTAAGGGCAGGATTTGCAATGGTTTCACCGAAGATGCATTTTGTATTGGGCTTTATTGCCGCTTTGATTTCTTCCTCACTTGTGTCAACATCAACAAAAGTACATTCAATACCCATTTTCTTTAATGTGAACGCAAATAAATTTACGGTTCCTCCATAAATAGAAGAGCTTGAAATAAAATGATCTCCTGCATCGCATATATTGAGAATTGAAAGCAATGAAGCCGCCTGTCCCGAAGAAGTACACATAGCCGCTACTCCGCCCTCAAGAGCGGCTATTTTTTTCTCAACAGCGTCTGTAGTCGGATTTTCAAATCGTGAATAGATCATTCCCAGCGTAGGATCGTCAAAAACGTCCGCTACTGCGTCGGTAGAATTATATACATACGTTGTACTCTGATAAATAGGCATAACCCTGGGTTCTCCGTTCTTTGGAGAATACCCTTCATGCAGTACCTTTGTTTCCATTTTCATTTTACATACATCCTTTCATGTTTATTTTATTTTAATAGGGCTGATTTTCCATATGTTTTCCGCATAATCCTTAATTGTTCTGTCTGAAGAAAACTTTCCTGCATTGCACATATTAAGCCAGCATTTTCTTGCAAAAGCAAGACTGTCACGATAATCTCTGTTCACTTTCAGCTTTGCTTCCACATAGCTTTTAAGGTCGCCGATAAGATAATAATGATCAGGAACATGCCAGCTTGCTCCGTCTGTAAGTGCCTTATAAAGCTCTTTAAACGAGCCTTCCTGATCTGAAGGGACTCCGCCGTCATCAAAATCCCCGTCAATCAGCTTATTTAAAACTCTGTTTATTTTCTCATCTTTGAACAAAATTTCTCTGGGATCGTATTTCGGCATAATCTTTTGAAGCTCTTCCACTCTTGCACCGAAAATGTAGTTGTTTTCCTCTCCCGCTTCCTGAACTATTTCAATGTTAGCTCCGTCATAAGTACCGAGAGTAACCGTACCGTTGAGCATGAATTTCATATTACCCGTTCCGGAAGCTTCCGTACCTGCCGTAGAAATCTGTTCGGAAATGTCCGCACCTGCAACCAGCTTTTCCGCATATGAAACATTATAATTCTGTACAAACACAACCTTAATAATGTCTTTTACATCAGGATCATTTTCAATCAGCTTTCCTATTTCGCCGATAAACTTAATGATTGCTTTAGCCCGACGGTAGCCCGGAGCAGATTTTGCTCCGAAAATAAATGTGGTAGGAGTAAAATCCTTTATTGAGCCGTCTTTTATTCCATAATAAATATACAGAATCGAAAAAGCGTTGAGAAGCTGACGTTTATATTCATGAAGTCTTTTTATCTGAATATCGAAAACCGTATCAGGATTAATTTCCACTCCGTCATGAGTCTTGATGTATTTTGCAAGCTCGGATTTTTTCTTTTTCTTTATGTCAATAAACTCTTTCAGAACATCTTCATTATCCCCATACTTTTCCAAAGCTTTAAGCTCGTCAAGATTTTTGATCCATTTGTCGTCTCCCAACAGCCTTGTGATAAGTGCCGAAAGCTCCGGGTTGCACAATGCCAGCCAGCGTCTTTGAGTAATACCGTTTGTTTTGTTCTGAAAACGTTCCGGATAAATCTCATACCATTCTTTCAGCGTATCTGACTTAAGAATCTCAGTATGAATGGCTGCAACACCGTTGGTATACGAGGAAACATAAACAGCCATATTAGCCATTCTTACCATACCGTCGCCCACTAAAGCCATTTTTGAAATCAGTTTTCTGTCCTTTCCGAGAGCATACATATCACCGATGAATTTTTCATTTATCATAAGGATAAAATCATAAACTCTCGGCAGTATTTTTTCAATCAGAGAACAGTTCCATTTTTCCAAAGCCTCCTGCATAACCGTATGATTTGTATAATTAAACACCTTGCAGGCAGTTTCAAACGCCTTTTCAAAGCTCATGCCATGAATGTCAGCCAGCTGTCTTATAAGCTCCGGGATCGAAATTACAGGGTGAGTATCATTGAGCTGAATTGTAACCATATCTCCCAGATTATCCGGCGTCCCGAAATGTTCTATGTGCTTTTTCAGTATATCCGAAATTGAAGCGGAGGAGAAAAAATATTCCTGTTTAAGTCTTAAAATTTTACCCTCTTCAAAATTGTCGTTGGGATATAAAACTTTTGATATATTCTCTGCTGAGTTTTTACCGCTGACAGCTTCGCTGTATTTTCCGTCATTGAAAAGTGCAAAATCAAATTCATCAACAGCTTCCGCCTGCCAAAGTCTTAAATTCCCCACGTTTTCGGTACCGTAACCGATTATAGGCATATCATAAGGAACCGCTCTTACAACTTCGTCGCCGTATTCGACCAAAACGCTGTCAGCGTCACATCTCTTTGACCATGGGTCGCCGAATCTCTGCCAATCGTCTGCATATTCACGCTGAAAGCCGTTTTCAATCGTCTGCTTGAAAAGACCGTATTTGTATCTTATTCCGTATCCGTCCAGAGGTAGGTCATGTGCCGCTGCAGAGTCAAGGAAACATGCTGCAAGACGTCCGAGACCGCCGTTCCCCAAAGCTGCGTCAGGGATTTCCTCCAATTCGGCAAGGGAACGTCCGCATTGCTTCAATACATCTTCCACCTCGTCCTTTATACCAAGGCACATAAGATTGTTATAAACTGCACGTCCCACAAGAAATTCAATGGAAAAATAACAGGCACGGCGTGTGTTCAGATGAGCTTCACGGGATTTTTTTATTCTGTCGTCAATTTCACTCATCACAACCGACGATATACCTTCATGGAGCTGTAATGCGGAAGCATTTTTGACCGAAACGCCGAATTTATCTTTCAGAGCCTTCTGAAGCAAATCGGAAAATAATTTTTTGTCCATGCTTTAAACCCCTTTTCAATTAATTGAAATTGTCAAGAATGCTTTTATAAAATTCAGTATAATCCTTTTTGTGTGCTTCAGAAAAAGCAATAGCTGTTCTTGGGTGCTGATTAAGCTGTCCTGTGAGCATATAAGGAATGTCATATCCCCATAAAGCCCCTTCCTCTTTCAGTTTATTCATATGCTTTTCAATAAACTGCAAAACAGGATAAATCTTATATTTAGGATTCTTCAAAAATCCCAGCAAAAGCTCCATTGCACAATTTCCCGCACCTCTGCCCATGCAGTCCATGGTTGCGTCCAGCATATTTACTCCCATTCCTACCGCTTCAATGGTGTTGGCAAAAGCCAGCTGCTGATTATTATGTGCGTGGATTCCCACCTGCTTGCCGTATTTTTCACCCATGTCAAGGTATTTATCTGCAATTCGTCTGATCTGCTCGGGATAAAGAGCTCCATAGCTGTCCACAATGTAAACGCCGTCCACACTGCTTTTTCCCAGCATCTCAAGTGCAATATCAACATCGGTTTCCTGAGCATTGGAAATAGCCATGATATTGCAGGTGGTTTCATATCCTTTTCTTGAAGCGTCCTCGATCATGTCTATTGCGGCAGGCATTGTATTTATGTAAGTGGCAACACGGATAAGGTCGATAGGGCTGTCCTTTCTGTCGATTATGTCAGTTTTGTAATCGCATCTTCCCACGTCCGCCATGACGGAAATTTTCAAGTCCGTATCGTTGTCGCCCACAATTTCACGGATATTCTCATCGTCACAGAACTTCCATTTTCCGAACTTATCAACATCGAACATTGCCTTAGATGCCTTATATCCGAATTCCATATAGTCTACTCCGGCAGCAATGTTTGCTTCGTACAGATCCTTGATAAACTCGTCTGTAAAATGAAAATCATTGACCAGACCACCGTCTCTTATGGTTGCGTCAAGCACTTTTATTTCAGGACGGTAAGCCATTAAATCCTTTAAGTTTGCATGTGTTTTTGCCATATCTTTTATTATGTCCCTAAGAACATATCCTCCCTTCAAAATTTCATTTGAATATATTAGTCTTCAAATCTGTTTCTGTCATATATTGTTGTAAGCTCTCCGATTTTCTCTGCAAGCTCATCGGTCAGATATTCTTTTTTGCATCTCCACCGCCAGTTTTCTCCAAGAGTCGATGGAGTATTCATTCTTGCTTCCGAGCCAAGTTCCAGAAAGTCCTGCATCTGTGCTATCGCAGTGTCGGAAACACTACCCCACGCAAGCCTTATCATTCCCCACGGAATATCCCTGTTCCTTTTTACACCCAGATAGTCACGGCAGAATTTCCGTTCTTTCCGTGATATGGATTTTGCCCAGCCTGCTAACGTATCGTTATCGTGAGTACCCGTATAGCAAACGCTGTTGGAATTTTTAAAATTATGTGGAAGATAATTGCTTTTACCATCCGGGGCGAAAGCAAACTCCAGTACTTTCATTCCCGGAAAACCGCTTGCCTTGAGAAGTTTTGTAACATCTTTAGTTAGAAATCCAAGATCCTCGGCAATTATCTTTTTCCTGCCCAACTGTTTTTTTACTTCTTTAAACAGCTTGATATCCGGGCCTTTCCGCCATTCGCCTATCCTTGCGTCCGGCATTCCGAAAGGTATGGCGTAATAGCTCTCAAATCCTCTGAAATGATCTATTCTTACCACATCATAAGTCTCGGTCGCCCAGCCTATACGGTCAACCCACCACTTATAATTTTCCTTTTCCATAACATCCCAGCGGTAAAGAGGATTGCCCCAAAGCTGACCCAGCTTAGTAAATGCGTCCGGAGGACAGCCTGCAACGTCAATGGGATTTTTATTTTTATCAAGCAAAAAATACTGCGGACTGCTCCACACCTCTGCACTGTCCATTGCCACATATATTGGAATATCGCCAATCAATTCAATTCCCAGAGAATTAACATAGCTTTTCAGCTTTCCCCATTGCTCGTAATATTTGTACTGCACAAAACGCCAGAAATCAATTTCTTCTTCATATTTGATTTTTGCCTCTTCCACAGCCTTTTTCTCATACATTCTCAAAGGCTCTTCCCACATTGCCCAGGGCTTGCCGTCATGGGCAGACTTCAACGCCATAAACAGACCATAATTATCGATCCAGTGGGAATTATCAGCCAAAAAGTCCAAGTATTCTTTTTCAGGGCTTTTCTTAAAACTATTGTAAGCTGTTCTCAGAACCGCAAAAACATTTTTATATAACAAACCGTAATCCACCGAACATGGATTATCTCCCCAATCTATATTTTCATAATCTGAGCTCTTTAGCAATCCCTGTTCTTTTAGCTGTTCAAAATCTATAAAATAAGGATTTCCCGCATAAACGGAAAAGCTCTGATAAGGGGAATCACCGTATCCGGTTGGTGAAACGGGGAGAATCTGCCAATATTTCTGTTTTGCCTTTTTAAGAAAATCGGCAAAAGCATATGCTTCCCTGCCCATTTTTCCGATACCGTAACTGCCCGGAAGCGAGGAAATATGCATCAGTATTCCGCTTGCACGCATTAATAACATTCCTTTCTCAGCACAGCAGCAGCCATGTGTCTGACGCTGTATCCTACAGAATAATTATAGTTATTATACTACATTTCGCCGTTAATAGCAATAGAATTTTTATAATTTAATACTTATACCTATCATAATTGAATAAAAATTATTATTCATCCCATTATTATTCTATAAAGCACTTGACGAAAATTTGTTAGAGTGATAAACTATATTACGTGAAAAGAGAATATGACCGATAGTCATTTCTTTAATGAATAAGGAGATGTATTAAAGTAATGAATGATCCAAAAGAATTACTGAAAAAAGACCTTGATAATTTTAAGACGGTTTTTGAAAAGGAATATACATGGATCGCAGGATTTATGCGAAATGTATACAGATATGCTGACAAAGAAGCAATGATTTTTCCTCTGACAGGAGAACGCTGGACATATTCCCGGCTCAATGCCATAGTTAACAGGTTTTCCAATGCATTATTAAAAGACGGGATAAATAAGGGCGATGTAATTATGTATCAGCTTTTAAACTGTCCGGTATTTGCGTTTACTTATGTAACAGCTCATAAAATCGGTGCAGTAAACTGCCCGATAAACTACAGACTTTCCCCGGGGGAAATTGCCATGAACATTGATGATTCCAAGCCTGCTGTTTTAATTTTTGAAGCACAAAACGCAAATATCATCAAAGAAGCCCTGACACTTTCGGAATACAAGCCCAAGAAATTAATTATGACCGACGTATATAAAAAAGCCGCAGCTCCGGAGGGCTGCGTCACTTTTGAAGAATACATTAAAGACAGCTCAGAGGAAGAGCCTCAGCTGTCTTTCGACCATAATATTTATGATGAAACCACACGTCTTTATACTTCGGGTACAACAGGCAGACCCAAAGGTGTTCCTCTGACAAGCATAAACGAAGTTTTATCATCTCACGATGTTATCATACATTTCCCCCTTGATCACAGAGATGTTACCATGAACATGACTCCCTGGTTTCACAGAGGCGGTCTGCACTGTGCAGGTCCCGCACCTACATTCTATGTGGGCGGAACGATTGTTATAATGCGTAAATTCGACGCAGAAACATGCCTTGACTATGTAGAAAAATATAAGCTTACATTCCTTATCGGTGTTCCTGCGGTTCTGGAAATCCTTACTCAAAGTCAGGAAAAAAATCCGAAGAATATATCTACTCTTAAAGGTATTGTAACCATGGGAAGTCCACTTGAAAGAGCCGCATGCATCAAATTCCAGCAGGTTCTTACTCCTAATATTTTCAACGGCTACGGCACTACCGAAACTTTCTGGAATACGTTTCTTCGTCCCTTCGATTTGCCTGAAATGGCGGGAACAGCGGGAAGATCCTGTCTTGACGACGAAGTAAAGATTGTTAAATCCTATCCCGACAGACGAGCTGAGCCTGATGATGAAGCCGCTAAAGACAATACAGAAGTCGGCGAAGTAATTATAAAATGCACTGCAAAATCATCTTATTGTTATTACAATAACGATGAAGAAACACAGAAAAAGTTCTACAAAGGATATGCATATACCGGCGACCTTGGAACATGGGACGAAAACCAGTTTGTCAGCATTGTGGGAAGAAAGGACAGCATGATTATTTCAGCCGGAGAAAACATTTATCCTGTTCAGGTTGAAGAAGTCCTTTCAAGCAATGAAAAAGTTGCAGACTGTATTGTTACTGCTGTTCCCGATGAAGTAAGAGGCGAAGCTGTTACCGCTTTCATAGTTAAAGCAGATGATTCTCTTACATTTGAGGAATTGGATCAGTTCTGCAAAGACAGTCCCATGCTGGCAAATTACAAGCGACCCAGATATTATAAATTTATCGAAGAAGTTCCGAGAAATGCTACCGGCAAGAAGCTGAATCACAAAGCGAAAGAAATTGCTGCCGAAGATTTGAAAAACGGACTTCTCTATACTGTTTAATATGTATGATTATTTAAGATTGTCGATAAACTGAAGCGCCTAAATATTAAAATTCAGGTCAAGCTTTTTCAGAAAGGCAATTTTGCTGGTTGTAGGGGACGTCGTCCTCGACGTCCCGTTAGATGTCAAAAATTGAAATTGTAGGGACACGGCGTAACCTGTCTGTTACCATAGCATTTCCGAACGCAGTCGGCAAAAAATCCTTCCATCGACGTTCCGCACAGGTGTGAAAAAACATACCTGACAAAAAAATTTGATACAAATATGTAAACAAAAAGACTGTTGCAAATAAATGCAACAGTCCTGTTTTTTTATTGTCAGATTCCGCACTCGTCGTAATCCTTCCATTTCTCATAATGAGCTTTGTCGTCAAAGAATCTGTAAACAAGCAATGCTGTTGACGCAATCACCAGAAGCAACGCACCCATAATTGCCCAAAATGATTTTTTCTGAGAATAATTTGCCATAACAGACTTCCCCTTTCTTTATATAATCCGATTATCACAGCTTTTTCCTGTTTAATTTAATTTCATTATACTATGAATTTTACTGCTTGTCAAATATATTTTTCCGAATAAAAATGTAAAAATTCCTCGAGACATACTCCGCTCTGTTTTATTATCTCTGCCGTTTCCGTTCCCACATATCTGTAATGCCAAGGTTCATAGCTGATTCCGGTAATATGTTCCTTTAATCTGGGGTAACGCAGAATAAATCCGAAAAGTGCTGCATTTTTACATAGCCACCGTCCCTGTGGGGTTTTATAAAAATCTTCTTCCACATCATCTGCGTTCTCCGTTCCGAAATCTATGGCAAGACCGGTGTTATGTTCGCTGTGACCGGGATATGCCAATGTTTTTGCCACTTCTTTTTCCGCTTCCTCTTGGGATAATCCCTTATCTGTTTTTTCTTTAACGCTTATGTTCCACAGCATTTTCTGATATTCCGCTGTTCTGTAAGCAGAAATAATTTTTATATTTATGCCTTCGCTTTCAGCCTTTTTCAGCATAAGTCCGCACTGCCTGCATGCCTGTTTCTCAAGCTTTTTCCCCTGAATTTCCTCAAGCCGTATATCCAGTCCCAAAGGAACTTCGTTAAACTTATCAACAAGCATCAGATAATCCATTGTCAATCAAAACACCTCCGAAATTCCTTCCCGTCACAATTATTCTTAAGGCAACACCGCACAATTAGCGGCTGTTGCCTTAATACAATATATGTTGATAATTCGTAATTGACATAAAAACGCCTGAAAGATAATATACTTTACCAGAAACGGGAGAAAGGACGAGTTATTATATGGATTTGAAAAGAATATGCTTAAGATCAATTACTGTTATACTTGCTGTTTTCGTTATACCTGCAAGTATATGGAGTTGGAATAAACTATCTCCGAAAATGATAAAAGCGGCTTCGGCATCTGCCGGCATTACTTTCGGCGACTACAATACATTTAAATTCAAAGGCAGAGAAAATTCTCTCGGATTAAACAGCATACCGGAATTAGAACAGCTGGGTATAAGCAGTCAAAGCGTCCGTGATATTGATATGGCACCTCAGGAACTTGAAATCTCCGGCAAGGAAATTCCACAGCCCAAGCCCACAGAGGAAGTGCTGAACGCTCTGCCGTATCCCGATGATTTAAACGACAACGACGGACCTATTGAGGAATATCATTACGGCGAATATACGGGGACGCAATATATCAACCTTGATGACGGAGGGCAGATCAGAAACTGCACCGAGCTTTCCAACGACTTACTCTATTCCGAAAGCAAAAAAGAATGTGACTTTACCATTGACCCTGACAGCGACCAGCCTCAGATTCTGATTTATCACACTCATGCAACCGAAAGCTTTGAACTTACCGAACGGGATTTTTATGACAAATCATTTTCAGCAAAAACCACAGATCCGACAAAGAGTATTATTGCCGTTGGAGATGAAATCTGCCGACAGCTTGACGAGACGGGAATACCTTATATCCACGATACTCTGGTACACGATTATCCCAGCTATAACGGTTCATATCAATCAAGCAGGAAAACGGTAAAAGAAATACTTGAAAAATACCCTTCAATAAAAATTGCTCTGGACATTCACCGTGACGGTATCGAAAAGGAAGACGGAACAAGGCTTGCTCCCGTAACCGAGATTGACGGCAAAAAAGCCGCCCAGATCATGATAATTTCAGGCTGTGATGACGGGACAATGAATATGCCCGATTATCTGAAGAACTTTCATTTTGCTTCTCACCTTCAGTCAAAGCTGGAAAGCAACTACAACGGTCTTACAAGACCGGTCCTTTTTGATTACCGGTTTTACAATCAGGATTTAACCACAGGATCTTTGTTAATAGAGGTAGGAAGCCACGGCAACTCACTTGATCAGGTAAAATACTCGGGAGAACTTATCGGCAAAACACTTGCTGAATTTTTTAAGGAATAATAACCGTCATTATTATAAAATATTATGCATATATTTTTGTATGGCTGTTAAAACAAAGCAGCTATTTAAAACATACAGTATTGGAAGGGATGATCACAAAAATGATTCAAACCGACAAAGAACGCTCTGTTATGCTGGGGGAATATATGCTGTGCCACAGAGCCACCGTCAGAGCTACGGCAAAAGAGTTCGGCATAAGCAAATCCACAGTACATAAGGATCTTACCGACCGTCTTCCCAAAATATCACCTCAGCTTTACAGACAGGTAAAAGAACTGCTGGAGGTAAATAAAAGGGAACGCCACATAAGAGGAGGGCTTGCCACCAAGCACAAATATGAGGAACAACACAAATTATCCATGTCATGCAATAAATGACGGAGACATAGAATCTTATACATAAAAAGCTGTATCATAAGCCATGGATACAGCTTTTTCTCATTTGTTCGACTTTTTAACAGGGTTGATTTTGAAAAAATATTATGTTATAATTTAATAAATTAAAAAAAGATTAATAAGACAAAGGACGTTTTATATGAATGATTTCATCAATGATTCCATGTCCGATGAAGAAGCAAAACGCCTTCAGCAGCTTCGTGAAATCAGACAGAAAAGAATTGAACAACAAAAACGTGACAGACGGCAGGCAATAATTTTTCTTGTCGCCATTGCTGTTGTTATAATTGCAGGCATTGCTGTTATTGTAAATTTGTCAAATAAAAATGAAGAAAATCAAATTCAATCCGATCAAAGCAGTTATTTAAATCAACCCGTTGAAAGTAAAGATTCGTCAAATGACTCTATAACAGAAACCACCCACACAATAGAAGAAATAGACGGCATAACTTATGTTGACGGAATAATAATTGCCAACAAAACTTATAGTCTGCCTGAATCTTATGATCCCGGTCTTAATTCCGAAGCTTTTGAAGCTTTCAATGAACTTATTGCCGGAGCTTCCAAAGACGGGCTTAAGATTTATTTGTGTTCAGGATACCGCAGTTATCAGGATCAATACCAGCTTTATAATAAATATGCTCAGGAACGAGGCACGGCTGCCGCCGATGAAGTTTCCGCACGTCCGGGTTTTTCCGAACATCAGACGGGACTTGCCATTGACGTAAACTATACTGAATTCAGCTTTGCAGATACCGAAGAGGGGAAATGGCTTGCCGAGCATTGCAGTGAATACGGATTCATTATCCGTTTCCCCAAAGGAAAAGAAAAGCAAACGGGATTTGAGTATGAACCATGGCACATTCGTTATGTCGGCGTGGAAACGGCAAAAAAAATCACCGAAAGCGGTTTATGTCTTGAAGAATATTTAGGAATCACTTCGGAATATAAAGATTAGATTATTAAAAGGACTGTTGCAAATTAAATAATTGCAGCAGTCCCTTGCTTTATTTAAATATTTTTTTCAGCACCAATGCCGATATGGGAGGTATACTTACACCACCGCTTAACGAGAATTTATTCATTTTTCCATCCTCATTAAGCCTTATATAATATCTTCCCGCAGGAAGATTTATATGTCTTTCCTCATCATAGGGATTGAATGCAACAAGCAGACCGCAGTTCTCATTTTCAAGTGTATATGCCACCAAATTGCCGTCGCCTGTATCAAGAAACTTCAGACATCTCCCGATCTCCTCTTTTGTCCTTAAACGCAGAATAGGATTATTTTTTCTGAGCTTTATCAGTGCCTTGTAATAATTGAAAACGACTATATTTTCAGCCTTTTCATTCCATTTGACCGAGTTGGTATAATCGGGAGCATTATAGCTGTCATGACAATAAATATTCGTTTCGTCAGCTTCTTCTCCCTCTTTTAACAGTCTTGGCTTTGAACGCAGAAAATCCTGTCCCAGCTGTAAAAACGGCACTCCCTGGGAAAGCATTATGATCGCCGCCGCAAGTTTATCCATTTTAACCCTGTCTTCACGGCTTCTCTCCTTGGCTGAAATCGCCAGTTTGTCCCACAATGTATTGTTGTCATGTGCCTCGCAGTAATTTACAGCCTGCTCAGGTTCAAAAGCCCAGCAAGCTTCTTTTGCATCGTTGAGCTGCCAATGGGGAACCGAGCCTGCTATACCCCGTTTCAGCACAGACGAAACATTACGATTTCCGCTTACATATCCCTTATCATGAATATTGAACGTTCCGCCCTTAACAGCGTCACGGAGATTATCGTTAAAAAGTCCGACACGTCCGAAGCTATATGAATTAAATTTATATGCCAGTTTGTCATGAGGCAGTCCGGGTTCTCCTCCAGTCCAGCCCTCTCCGTACATAAGCAGTGACGGATCAAATTTGTTCAGCTCGTCACGTATAATATTGATTGTTTCAATATCATGAATCCCCATCAGGTCAAATCTGAAGCCGTCCAGTTTATATTCCGAAGCAAGAAATTTCAGAGAATTTACCATAAATCTTCTCATCATAAGATGCTCTGACGCAGTTTCATTTCCGCAGCCCGAACCGTTGGAAAACTCCCCCTCTTTATTAAGCCGATGATAATAAAAAGGGAAAGACTTGTGGAATGCCGATTCTTCGGTAAAATAAGTATGGTTATATACCACGTCCATAATAACGCCGATACCGTTCTTATGCAAAACCATAATCAGCTGTTTAAATTCGTTTATCCTTCTTTTTGGGTCGGAAGCGTCGGTAGAATATGAACCTTCAAGGCAGTTATAATTTTTGGGGTCGTATCCCCAGTTATACTGAGCTTTATGGGGTTTGCTTTCATCAACCGTAGCATAGTCAAACACAGGCAGCAAATGCACATGAGTAACCCCAAGTTCTTTAAGGTGGTCAAGACAGGTAGTTACATTTTCATACCTTGTTCCCTCTTCGGTAAAGGCAAGGAATTTACCTTTGTTCCAATAAGGTATTCCGCTTGAAGAATCTGCGGAAAAATCCCTTACATGACATTCATAGATCACAGCGTCACAGGGAGAATTGCAAACAGGTCTGGGGACTCTGTTCCAACCGCAGGGATTGGTTTTTGACATATCTACAATAGCCCCACGATTTCCGTTTACCCCACAGGCCTTAGCATATATATCAATAGTTTCATAACGAGTTTTATAATCAAATTCATAAGTAAACGTATAAAAATCCCCGTCCGCATTTCTTAACAGTTCAACGAACCATACCCCATGCATATGCCGTTCCAGAGGAAGTGTTTCAATTAAATTGTCCCCTTCGCCATCGGTATATAAATTCAGATACACAGCCGTTGCTAAAGGAGACCAGGTTCTGAACTGAGTTTTTCCGTCTCTAAAAACAACGCCCAGATCGTTTCCGTCATAGGCGTTGTCTCTGTCGAATTTTTCATAATCCGTAATTTTATACATTAATCCAACCCCGAATCGGCACAGGCTTCTCCGATAGCCTCACCTTGTTTTATCTTTGTTTCAAACCCCTTTTTGGTATTCTCAATTAAATCTTCACAAACCTTAACCTTATTCTTTTCCAGCAAAAGTATGATAGTTGAGCCACCGAATTCAAAATATCCCTTTTCTTCACCTTTTTTAACCTTGCACACATTTTGACGGTGATTTGTGATTTTACCAACCATCAATGCTCCCACTTCCATCTGAACCACATCGCCGAAATTATCGCTGCGTATCAGACAATACTCACGGGAATTTTCTTTATAAACCGGAAGATACTTTGAAACAACAGGATTTACCGTATGAAGAATTCCTTTTATGCTTCGGTTATGGCTTTTTACTCCGCTGCACGGATAGCAGTACCTATGATAATCGTCCACAGAAAGACGGATAATCATAGCCGTTCCTCCGTTATAACGCTGAGCCAGCTTGCTGTCACGGAGCAGAGAATCAACAGTATACACTGAATTTTTCACTACAAAAGCCCGTGAATTTGTTATTTCATATGCAGACACCTTACCGTCGGAGGGAGAGACAAGTATTTTGTCGTCCTTTGTCACAAAACGTCTGCCTTCTTTTATTTTCCTTGTAAAAAAATCGTTGAAGGAACGATAATCTTTTTCCTCATATTCAGATAAATCTATATTATTCTTTTCTGCAAAAACCGCAACAGCATTTGCAGACAGCTTGCTGTCAAGAATAATCCTGCTCAGCTTTGAAAAAATAGGATTGCCCAAAAATTTCATCAAAGCACGTCCGACAGGTGAAGCGTAAGCCCCTGCAAGGAACTCGTCCTGCTTTGTAGTTTGCTCGTATTCATTTCCCAAACGGTCACGATAACGCATTTCTGAAACTCCTTAAATTATGTGATTCATTTTCAAATATCCGAGAACAATTATTATACCCATTGTAAACAACAATAATATGCCTCGTACCGACAGCTTTTTAACATTGATTTTCAGAACAAATAAGATTGAAATCAATATCATAAAGCCCTGAAAAACGAAAGGAAAAACATTATACGGTATATTCATACGTCCCAGATACAGCAAAGGAAGCACTACGGCAACAGTTGTAACAGGCAGACCTTTATACGTTTTACGAAGCTCGGTTGTGCTTCTCTGACGTTCTTCTTCCATAACGTTAAAATATCCAAGTCTGATTACCGCACCCAATACAATCATAATCGCAGAAATCAACCCTAACCCGTAATTAAATCCGTAGCTGTAGCCTATTACAGCAGGAAAAACCCCGAAGCAAACCAAATCGCAAAGAGAATCGATTTGTATTCCGAACACCTTTTCATGCTCTGTACGGTTTTTCATAGCTCTTGCAATTTTTCCGTCAAACAAATCGCATATGCCCGAAAACAGCAAGCACAAAAACGGTATTGCAGTAGCCTCTTTACCGCCTATTACCTGAGTAATACCAAACACCGAAGACGCCAGTCCCAGATATGTTAATATTACAGAATAGTTATAAAACCCTATCATTTTTCCACTTCCCCATTAATGTATCCCTAATTTTTCATATTTCTCTTAACTACTATAAAGTGTGCTCCTGCTGTCACAAAAGCTCCTATTATCAAAAGTATATAAAAACTCATTCCTCTGCTGAGAAGCAGTGCGGATTTTACAAGATGTCCGCCGAAAATCGGCTCGAACATACTTATAAAACAGCCTTCCGTCACCCCTGCGGCTCCCGGCAAAGGCAGCATTTCAACAGCAACCGCTATCAGCGTCTGAACCGCTACGATATCAATAAACGGTGTTCCGCTTAGTCCGTAAGCTTTATAAACCACATATGTTACCGCAAACAAAAATACCCTCTGAACCGCAGTTATAAGCATTATTTTTACAACAACAAGAATATTGTTCTTTATATAATCGGCACACTGAGAATAATTATCGCAAACCCTGTTGATTTTGGCAATATATTTTTCTTCGTTTCGGATGATTTTTACAAAAGCCAGCAAATTTATCAGCTTTATTCCGATTTTTCTAATCCACGACGGCTTAACGATTACCATAGCCAGCAGGAAAATATACGCCGCATTGAGTATAAATCCTACAACCACCAGCCACGCAAGCCCACCGATATAACCCCTGAGCTGAGTAAACCTCAGAAGTAAAAATATCAGTCCCAGAAGTACCAGCACCAATTTGTATGTAAAAGCAATTACAACCATTATAAGGGTTGAATACCCTACATTTACTCCGTCCTTTTTCATATAGAAGACCTGTGCAGGCTGTCCGCCCGAAGCCGAGGGAGTAATATAACTGAAAAAAAATCCGATGAACGAATACTTTATGCATCTTAAAAGCGGAAGCTTCGTACCAAACATTTTCAGCATGTATTTAATTATAACCGATTCGCTGCATACAAAAAGCAAAACCAACGCTATTCCCAGCCACAGCCATCCTTTTTTCGCACGGCTGAAATCATGTACAAAAACATGAAATCCATTATCGCCGAAAAGCAGCCTCACCGTCAAAAATGCAATAAGTACAATTACCAGTACGTTTAATGCATAGGTTATCTTTTTTTTCAAATCCAATCTCCAATTTAATCAATCTTTTATCTATAAAGAGTGTCGAACAGCTCTGTCAACCTTATAGCTGCATATCCCACCACAAGCTGAATAATTACGAAACGAATAACAACCTGAGTATCCGACCAGCCTTTGTTTTTCCTTGCGTGATCATGAAGCGGTGTACGGATGCTCTCCATAAATGTTTTGTTTTTGAGGACTCTTCTCACTGTAAGTTTAACAAGTCCCAGACCTCCGTCTAAAATAAGAACTATTGCAAGAGGTATAAACATAAGCGGACGTTCGCTCTGCATTGCAGACACCGCAATAAACACTCCGATAGCACGTGAGCCTGCGTCTCCCATAAGCAGCTTGCTGGGAGAAGCATTAAACCAAAGATAAGCAAGCAGTGTCATTATCATTGCAAGGTTGAACCACTCAAAACCAAAGCTTATCATAGTAAACAGGAATATTGTTACCGCAGAAAGAGAACCGCAAAGTCCGTCCACGCCGTCTGAACAGTTCGTTACATTAATGCTCGCCCAGACAAGGATCATACCCAGAATAAAATACACCGGCTTAGGCACATTCCAGCTCAGATTGAAAAAAGCAATTTCAGTACTGTTATGCCATACAAAGTTCAGTGAAATGCCTGCGGCAATAACTACGTCAAGCAAGCCTTTTTTTAATTCGCCCCAAGGCTTTTGTGCTGCGTCGTCAAAAAATCCCGTGAGCATAGCACCGTATATAAGTGCAAGATTTAAAACCTGTTCCAAATCCAGAGGGACAAACAAAGCACAGCTTAAAACAAAAGAAGTTATAAATATTATTCCTGCTCCTCTTGGCTTCCCTTCCGACAACGCTCCGTTTACTGCATATTGTCTTCCTTGATCCTTTGGAAGAACACGCATAAAGAATTTAAGAGCAAAAAATGTGAGTGCAAAGGAGCCGATAGCTATCATTGCATAAGATAGTGAAACATTTACACTATCACGAAAAAAACCAAAAAGCATTTACATCTTTCCTGTCCATAAATAAATTCAACAAAAGTCATAATAATATTATACAACATATACTCTGAAAATGCAAACATTATATCATAGCATTTTGCACAAATTTTCTTAGAATAGAAAAAGTCAATAAATTCCTAACCCCTTAAAACAGCCGACATATTGAAAACATTAAAAAGGAACGGCTTTATTGAACCGTTCCTTTTCAATAGCATACTCAATCTTCAATTTCCAATGCAGTACTGTTTATCAATTCCTGCTCGGCAGTTTTTTCATCCGGTGAAATTATAAGCCTCAGT
>JBJERB010000055.1:0-9611 GCA_051882055.1 Oscillospiraceae bacterium | reverse complement strand
GAGCGCCACCTTGCCAAGGTGGAGGTAGCGAGTTCGAGCCTCGTAATCCGCTCCATTTATGCCGAATGTGTTTTCACATTCGGTTTTTTTGTGCAATTTTTTTGTAGCATATTGAAAAAGCTAAAAATATATGATACAATTATAATGTAATATACGGAAAAATCTTATTCTTTATTTAGTTAAAAATACAGAAGCAATAGTATATTATACATCAAGATAAGTGCATATTAAATTTAATGAAAGTAATTATACCTTATCTGAATAAAAAAATTGAAAAGGAGAATTTTTATGAAAACTTGTCCAAACTGCCATAATCAACTTAATGACGACGCAGTATTCTGTACGGCATGCGGGGTACAGGTCAGCAGTGCTGCTTTCGAGCAAAGCGGCGAATCCTCTGCAAACCAAGGCACACAGAACGCTTCTTTCCAGAATAACGGTCAGCCGAATTTCAATCCGAATCAGGGTATGCCAAACCAGCCTTATAACCAGCCCAACATCCCTCCCTATGACCCATTTGACCATACTTCTGAATTTGATCCAAAAGACATTTCGGATAATAAAGTATTTGCCATGCTGGTTTATCTTATGGGTTCAATCGGCATAATCATTGCATTGCTTGCAAGCAGAAATTCAAAATTTGTTGACTTCCATTTAAGACAGGCTCTGAAATTTTTAGTCGTAGAAATTCTGATAGGGCTGATAACAGTTGTTCTTTGCTGGACAATTATCGTTCCTATAGCTGCCGGAATTATGTATGTGGTTCTTACCATACTTGAAATCATTTGCTTTTTCCAGGTATGTTCAGGAAAAGCCAAAGAAGCACCCATTATCCGCAGCCTCAAATTCCTCAAATAATCTTTTTTAGTATCCCCTACATAATCAAAACCGCCGGTCGTAAATTCGTCCGGCGGTTTTGTTGTTTCGCTGCAGAGCATTTAACTTATACAGCAGCATCAATAATTAATCCTGCAATTATTCCTGCGGCATACATGATTCCCATTACAGATAAATTCTGTTTGATATGTTTATTTGTTTTGAAAAGTACAACCAATCCCACTCCCGCTCCGGTAGTCAGGCCTGCTATTACAGAGCCAAAAGAAAGGACTCCGTTAATGTACAGCTGAGTAAGCACAACCGACGCCGCACAGTTGGGGATAAACCCGATCAATCCTGCAATCAACGGCTGAAAAACCGATTCGTTCATCAGAAGCCTTGATACGGTTTCCTCCCCTGCAAGTTCCATAAATCCGTTAAGCACAAGATTAACAATAAAAATAAATATAATAATTCCTACGGTATGATGAACCGCCGAATGAAATATGCCGTGATGTTCACAGTCGCAGTGAGAACATATTTCTTTGAAAGGCTCTTCCTCATGAGTCAGCTTAAAAGCTTTTGCAATAACGTCCACAAGTATGCCTGCCGCAACGGCAATAACCACCTTAACAAGGATCAGCTTCCATATAGAACCTGCACTTTTAGGATTTGAAATCAGCAGGGGTACAGCCTCATCGCTTGTAGATATAAATACCGCAACGAGAGTACCCATTGAAATAAGGCGTCCCGAGAAAAGATTTGCCGCCGCTACTGAAAATCCGCATTGGGGAACAGCACCGAGAACTGCTCCGCCGACAGCCCCGAAAGGTCCCATTTTCCGAAGAGCATTTCCCAGCTTATCCGCTGAACGATGCTCAATGTATTCAATTAAAAGATACACTCCGAACAAAAACGGCAGAGTTTTTAAACTGTCAATAAGAGCGTCAAGAAAAATATCCAAAAGAGTCTGAACCATGATTTCCTCCGTTTTTAAATAACAAATCCGAGTAATTATTAATTATACATTAATTATGCAAAAAGGTCAATAGAAACGCTTTCGTATATCATTCCAAACCTATAAATTCTGCAAAATTATCAAATTCCACTGCCCTTTCGATTTCTTCGCCAAAGTCCAGTGCAATAAATCTTTCCAGTTCGTCATAGGGATTCCACATGGGAAAATCACTGCCGAAAAAGAAATGAGTATAGCCGAATCGTTCAAAAAATGCTGTCAGCTGGTCTTTCGTAATAAACTCCAAGGAGCTTGAAATATCAAAATACAAATTATCCGAAACAGGAAGATTGATTGACTCATCCCAATGACAGTATCCGCCCACATGTGCGGCGATAACTTTCAGATCGGGAATGTCCTCAATTACCTTTGCGAGCCTGAAAGGTGTTGAATATTCAAGTTTCTGGTCACCCATGTGAAAAAGTATAGGCAAGCCTTTTTCAGCCGCATAGCGATATATCGGATACATTCTTTTGTCATCGATATTAAACCTTTGAAAATCCGAGTGGAATTTAAGTCCTTTTAGCCCCGAATCAACAATACCGTCAATAATCTGCCGATAATTTTCGTTATCCGGATGCAATGTACCAAAACCGATAAGGCTGTCATTCGACTTTACAAGTCCGCCGATATATTTATTAATATTTTCCGTTTGCAAAGGATTTACGGCAGGCGAGCAAACAAGCTGATGGGAAATCCTATAGTTGCGTCCGTTTATCTCACGGCTCTGAGAGGAAACCCTTTCAAGCTCTTCGCTTGTGCCGACTGTATACATAGGAAGCCCGTAAAATCCTCCTACATAATCCCTTGATTTATCGGCGATTTTATCGGGGAATACATGAGTATGAGCGTCAATAACGTTTATTGTTACGTTTTGCATCTTTATTCTTCTTTCTTTTTAGTTCAAATATATATTTATCGTGCAATTATCAATTATACAATAAATTTATGAAAAGTCAAGTATCATGTTATGTGCTGTCTGAAACACAAGCATAACTCAGTAGGCCCCTTATTCAAATAAATTTGCCCCTCTGTTTTTACCTATTGAAAAAATATTGGCAATATGCTATAATAGTCCTAGCCCGGACGGGGCAAAACACGATATCGGTTTGCAAAAAACTATATAACTGCACCCGCTATGGAAAGTTAGCATTGCTTTTATGCTATAATAGTCCCAGCCCGGACGGGGCAAAACACGATATCGGTTTGCAAAAAACTATATAACTGCACCCGCTATGGAAAGTTAGCATTGCTTTTATGCTATAATAATGTACGACTAAGCTATGGTTATTTAGGAGAATGTTTTTATGAACAGCTGTAAAAAGGTTGCTGCAATACATGATATTTCGGGAGTGGGACGATGCTCCCTTACTGTAATTATTCCCGTGCTTTCCGCTATGGGCTTACAGGTCTGTCCTGTGCCTACGGCTGTGCTTTCCGCACACACAGGCTATGGAGAATTTGTAATGCGTGATCTTACCGATTTTATGACCCCCGCCCTTGAACATTATAAAAAGCTGGGTACTGAGTTCGACTGCGTTTACAGCGGATTTCTCGCTTCCGAAGCCCAGATAGACCATTGTCTTGACTTTTTTGCAAGCTATCCCAACGCTTTGAAGGTGGTCGACCCTGTAATGGGAGACGACGGCAAAGCATATGCCACCTATACGGATAAAATGTGTTCAAGAATGAGCGAGCTTGTGGCTATTGCCGATATAATTACTCCGAATCTTACAGAAGCCGCAATACTGCTGGGAGAAAAATACCCCACCGCTCCCCTGAAAAATTCCGAAGCTAAATCATGGCTTGTAAGGCTTTCAAAGCAGGGTGCTAAAATTGTTGTTATAACAAGCTGTCCTCTTATAGACGGCGGTATGTCTACCATTGGCTATGACAAAGAAAACAACAGCTTCTGGAAAATCAGAAACGACTATGTGCCGATAAGCTACTCGGGCAGCGGAGATATGTTTGCCAGCGTACTAATAGGCGGTATACTCAAAGGCGACAGCCTGCCTATCGCTATGAACAGAGCAACTTCTTTCACCGAAATTGCCGTTAAAACAACATACAGCTACGGCACTCCCTGGACAGAAGGGATAATGCTGGAAAGCCAGCTCCCATGGCTGACAAGCTATCAGGAATTGTCCGACTTTGAAAATCTGTAAACGACAGCTGCAAAATCGGATAAGCAAAATATTTAGGAGCAATTCCATATGAATAAACTGAATATCGTTCTTGTAGAACCTCAAATCCCCCAGAACACAGGAAATATATCCCGAACCTGTGCCGTTACGGGTGCTGCACTCCACCTTGTCAGACCTTACGGATTTGTTATCACGGACAAGCATCTTAAAAGAGCGGGGCTTGATTACTGGGATAAGCTTGAAATTTATGAATATGATAATCTTGACGATTTTTTTGCCCAAAACAGCGGTGCTTATTATTTCTTTACAACAAAGGGCAGAAAAGTCCACAGCGAGGTAAATTATCCAACAGACAAAAATGTATATCTTATCTTCGGGAGAGAAGATAAAGGACTTCCCGAAGATTTGCTTTATAACCACCCTGACGAATGTGTCAGAATACCCATGAGAAATGAGCTTAGAAGCCTTAACCTTTCCAATTCTGCTGCAATAGCGGTTTATGAAACTCTCAGACAGTGGGACTATCCCGATCTGGGCAGAGAGGGTAAGCTTACTCAATACACATGGTAAAAAAGAAAAGGAGAAATGATTATGGCAAAAATAAAAATAATGACCGATTCAGCAAGCGATATTTCCGAAAAATACGAAAAGGAGCTTGATATCTTAATTGTTCCTTTTAAGGTTGCTATGGGAGATAAAAGCTATGTAAGCCGTGTGGATTTTGATAATGAAAAATTCTATGAAATGCTGGATAATTACGACGGTATTCCCGCTACATCCCAGATCACGGTTTTTGAATATACCGAGATTTTTGAAAACCTATATAACGAGGGTTATACCGATGTTATAAACGTTACCATAAACTCCAACGGTTCGGCAACGTATAATAATTCGGTGATGGCTGCCGAACAATTCTTTGAAGAGCATCCGGATGCCAAGGGTAAATTCAACATTTACAATCTGGACAGCAAAAACTATAGCGGCGGTTACGGCTATCCCGTTATAGAAGGGGCAAAGAAAGCAAAAAAAGGTCAGTCTGCAAAAGAAATTGCAGATTATATTCAGGACTGGCTCGACCACCTTGCTATATTCTTTGCACCGTATACCCTGAAATATGCAAAAAAATCAGGCAGAATTCCTTCTGCCGCCGCTTTTGTGGGAGAAGTCATGGGGCTTCGTCCTATAATGAGAATACAGAACGGCTCTATAACTACCGAAACTAAAGTAAGAGGCGATAAAGCAATAGTGCCAAAAGTCCTTGACTGCTGTGCAAAGGAAGCTATTCCACAAACCCCGTATTGTGTGGTTTACGGAAACGATGAATCTGTCAGAGATGAAATGATTCAGGCTATGACTAAAAAGATGGGATATCCTCCTGCGGAAGTTTTCCAGATAGGTGCAGCTATTGCCATTAATGCAGGCCCTAGAGTAACAGGAGTTATCTTTAAGTCTCAAAAGCAGAATTAAATCAGTGAGCATAATTCAAAATAAAATAGTATTTATTCTTAAAATCATCGGCGTTATATCTGTTTTGGGATCCGTTGCATATGATTTGCTTGCCGATTCCGTAAACCGGACGGCATATTGGGCTATGCTTGCAGGCGGAATAATTGTAATTCTCGTCGCCAGAATAGCCGGCAGTATTTCAGCCGATTACAATGACAACATTAACGAATAAATTGTTAAATATATAGCCTTAATTCAAGAAAATTGATGTAAAAAGTGATTAAAAGCACTTGATTTTTCACGGGATATATTATATAATGTATTTGAAGTTGTTAAAGGTTTAACAACATAAATTCCTGAATATTCGGGGCTTCCCGAAAATTTTTAATGAGAGGATGTCAATATTTATGGCAGGTTTAAACAAGGTTACAGTTGATGACATTAACGTAAAAGGCAAAAAAGTTCTCGTAAGAGTTGACTTTAACGTTCCTCTTAAGGACGGTAAAATCACTAATGATAACAGAATTACAGCCGCTCTTCCTACAATCAATAAGCTGGTTGCTGACGGCGGTAAGGTAGTTCTCTGTTCACATCTCGGCAAGCCAAAGAACGGTCCTGAGGATAAGTTCTCACTGGCTCCCGCTGCAGCAAGACTGGCAGAGCTGGTTGATACAAAGGTTACTTTCGCTAAGGACGACACAGTTGTCGGCGAAAATGCTAAAGCGGCAGTTGCAGAAATGAAAGACGGCGAAATCGTTATTCTCGAAAACACAAGATTCCGTGGTGCCGAAGAAACAAAGAACGGCGAAGAATTTGCAAAAGAACTTGCAGACCTGGTTGACGGCGAAGTATTTGTAATGGACGCTTTCGGCTCCGCTCACAGAGCTCACGCTTCAACAGCAGGCGTTACAAAGTTTGTTAAAGAAACAGCCGTAGGATACCTCATGCAGAAAGAAATCAACTTCCTGGGAAATGCAGTTGAAAATCCTGTAAGACCTTTCGTTGCTATTCTCGGCGGAGCAAAGGTTGCAGATAAGCTTAACGTTATCAATAATCTGATTGAAAAGTGCGATACACTCATCATCGGCGGCGGTATGGCTTATACATTCCTCAAAGCTAAGGGATATGAAGTCGGCACATCTCTCGTTGACGATACTAAGATTGATTATTGTAAAGATATGATCGAAAAGGCTGCTAAAGCAGGCAAGAAACTTCTTCTCCCTGTTGATACAACTATTGCAGCTTCTTTCCCTGACCCGATCGACGCTGAAATCGCTGTTGAAGTTGTTGATTCAGATAAAATCCCTGCTGATAAAATGGGACTTGATATCGGCACAAAAACAGCAGAGCTTTATGCAGAAGCTGTTAAGTCCGCTAAAACTGTTGTTTGGAACGGACCTATGGGTGTATTTGAAAATCCTGTCCTTGCAAAGGGTACAATCGCTGTAGCTCAGTCATTGGCTGATACAGACGCTACAACAATCATCGGCGGAGGCGACTCGGCAGCTGCTGTTATAAGCCTTGGTTTTGCCGATAAGATGAGCCATATCTCAACAGGCGGCGGAGCTTCTCTTGAATATCTTGAGGGTAAGGTTCTCCCCGGCATTGACGTTATTGCCGACAAATAAATAACAGGCTGTAGCCTGCAAAAACGGGGCTGATTATGCCCCGTTTTTAATACAATATGTAAATAATAATTTAAAGGAGTTTTGAAAATGAAAAAAAGCGTCAGAAAGGCTATTATCGCCGGCAACTGGAAAATGAATAAAACACGTCCCGAAGCTAAGGAGCTTCTTGAGGCAATCAAACCTTTGGTTGCAAATGCAGAGGGTAACGTAGAGGTTATCGCTTGTGTTCCTTTCACAAACCTTGAAACTGCAATCGCCGCAACAGAAGGTTCAAATGTTAAAATCGGTGCTGAAAATGTTCACTTTGAAAAAAGCGGTGCTTTTACAGGTGAAATCTCCGCAGATATGCTGACTGAACTGGGAGTTGAGTATGTTGTAATCGGACACAGCGAAAGAAGACAGTATTTCGGCGAAACCGATGAAACTGTAAACAAGAGAACAAAGGCTGCTCTTGCTGCCGGTCTGAAACCAATCGTTTGCGTAGGCGAACTTCTCTGGGAACGTGAATGCAACATTACCGAAGAAGTTATTGCACGTCAGATCAAACTCGACCTCTTCGACGTTTCAGCTGAGGACGTTAAGAAAACTGTTATCGCATATGAACCTGTATGGGCAATCGGCACAGGCAAAACAGCTACTGCTGATCAGGCAGAAGAGGTTTGTGCATTTATCCGTGAAACCCTCGCTAAAATTTATGATGAGGAAACTGCTCAGGCTGTTACAATTCAGTACGGCGGTTCAATGAACGCTAAGAACTGTGCGGAACTGCTTTCTAAGGAAAACGTTGACGGCGGTCTTATAGGCGGTGCTTCCCTTAAGGCTGAAGATTTCAATACAATCGTTCAGGCAGCAGTAAACGGCTAATCGAATTTGGAAATTTAAATATTTGATATGAGAGGGCGATGATACATCGCCCTATAAACAATATACAGTGAAAGGATTAAAAACCATGGCTAAAAAACCTGTTGTGTTGGTCGTAATGGACGGTGTAGGTATTTCACAGTCCCACCTTGGCGACGCTGTTACCGAAGCTAACACCCCAACACTTGATAAACTTATTAAAGAATGTCCCCATACCACACTTAAAGCTCACGGCGGAGCAGTAGGTCTGCCAACCGATGATGATATGGGCAACTCGGAAGTAGGACATAATGCTCTGGGCTGCGGACAGATATATTCTCAGGGTGCAAAGCTTGTAAATGAATCAATCGAAAGCGGAAAAATGTTCGGCTCCGATACATGGAAAGAGCTTGTTTCCAACTGCGTTTCAAAAGGTACAACAATGCACTTTATCGGTCTTCTTTCAGACGGAAATGTACATTCCAATATCTCTCACCTTAAAACTATGGTTGCCGAAGCTAAAAAAGAGGGCGTTAAGACAGTAAGATGCCATATTCTTCTGGACGGACGTGATGTTCCCGCAACTTCAGGCATGACATATATCAACGATCTTGAAACTACTCTCGCTTCACTTAACGATGAGAATTTTGACGGTAAAATCGCTTCCGGCGGCGGAAGAATGAAAATTACAATGGACAGATATCAGGCTGACTGGAATATGGTCAAACTGGGCTGGGATACCCACGTTAAAGGCGAAGGCAGAATGTTTGCTTCCGCAGGTGAAGCATATGAAATTCTCCGTGAAGAAACAGGTGCTATCGACCAGGATCTTCCTCCTTTCGTTATCGCTAAGGACGGTAAGCCTGTGGGTAAAATCTGCGACGGCGACAGCGTAATCCTCTTTAATTTCCGTGGAGACAGAGCTATAGAATTGTCAATGGCGTTTGATGAAGAGGGATTTGATAAATTTGACAAGGGCGGATATGATCCTGACGTACTTTATGCAGGTATGCTCCAATATGACGGCGACCTTAATCTTCCTAAAAAATATCTTGTAAATCCTCCCGAAATCACAAACACCCTTTCCGAAGTACTTGTGAAGGCAGGACTTAGTTCATATGCTGTTTCAGAAACACAGAAATACGGTCATGTAACATATTTCTGGAACGGAAACAAATCCGAGAAATTCTCCGAAGAGCTTGAAACATGGAAAGAAATCCCCTCTGATAAAGTATCTTTTGATGAAAGACCATGGATGAAATCCGCCGAAGTTACCGACGATATGATCGAAGCCATTAAATCGCAGAAATATGACTTTATCAGATGTAATTATCCTAACGGCGATATGGTAGGCCATACAGGTTCAATGGACGCTACGATCATTGCAGTTGAATCAGTTGACCTGGCTCTTGCAAGACTTCTTAAAGTTGCTGACGAGTATAATTGTACGGTTCTTATCACAGCAGACCATGGCAATGCCGATGAAATGCTTGAAAAGAATAAAAAAGGCGATATTGCCGTAAGAACTGCACATTCTCTTAACAGAGTACCGTTTATTATTTACGACAGCAACGAAACTCATGTAATCAAGGACGCAAACAGCACAAAATACGGGCTTGCAAATGTTGCTCCTACCGTTGCTGCACTTCTTGGAATTGAAGCTCCCGATTGCTGGGAAGAGTCAATGATTTAATACTGCATTAAAATAAAAAAACTCTAATT
>JBJERB010000054.1:0-9673 GCA_051882055.1 Oscillospiraceae bacterium | reverse complement strand
ATTACAAATCAACCTCTTTCAAGAATTTATTTATGATTTAATTAACGGGCTTAACAGACAGGTTATGCCTTAACGGACAGGTTACGCCGTGTCTCTACAGACGTTAACGCAATAATAGGCGGTCGCCTGAATAACGGGACGTCGAGACGCCGTCCCCTACATACCAATATCGTGAATTGCCCCGTCCGGGCTAGGACTGTTGTGTTATAGATTTATGCATTGCTTTCCACAGCGGGGTCTATGCTTTGTATTTATACAAACCGATACCGTGTATTGCCCCGTCCGGGCTAGGACTATTATAGCATAAAACGGAAAGATTTGCAACACCAAAAAAGCCGTAAATGCATTATTGCAATACGGCTGAAATTATTCATACGCTATATATTTAACGGTCGGCTTGTGATTGCCACTATAGATTCGGTAAGTATGCTTAGCAATTCCAAACAGCTATTTGTTTCCGAACCAGACCCTTACGGAAAAACTGCAATTACACAAAGGACATCGGGTAGTATGCTTTCCGCGTTTTCTGGGAAGTCTTAATGTTTTTCCGCAGTTGGGACAGCGTTTAAAACAGCAGGTCTTGTTCTGCACGGCTCTTGTTCGTATACGATTCCAAAATCTTTTGATTCCGGAAATCATTTTTTCATATTTCATGTTTTCGCTGTATCTTTTAGCAGTATTTTTGGACAATATCCTGAACAAAAATACTATCAGAACAATCAGATCCAGAACATAAAGCACTTTTGATACAAAAAACAAATTTAAAAATGTAATCAGAAGATACAATATGCAAAGTGTGGTTCCCAGTGAGTCTATTCCGTATCTTCCCTGCATAAAATGCAGGAATTTATCTTTGATTTTCATATTAACAAGTTCCTTTCTCCATCGGTATATACATGGTTTTCTACAGCATTGGTTGTTTTTGTATAACTTAGGCAAGATGTCATCCGGTGACGCCCAAGTCCCTTGTTTAAAAACAAAACAGGGATATGCTTTGTGCATACCCCTATCAAAAACGTTGCGACGATATTTAGACCGGCGGCCGAAGGTCGCCCCTAAATCTAATCTCTGATTTCTAACGCCTATTCATCTGATTCGTTCTGTTTGTTGTAAACGTTCTCAGCAGAATAACGTTCAATAGCCTTGTCGTTTATATCAAACGTTATCTTTTTAACCAAATCGTTAATCTTCTTCTGGAAATCGTCTTCCTTCATTTCAGAAAGAATTGTTGAATGTGTATCCTCATCGGTTATATAATCTTCGCTTCTTTCAGAGACTTCTCCCTTTATAAATATATAATAAGCATAGTCGTCCTCATAGCTATCGGCAACATCTGTTTTCATATCTTTAAGCATTGTAAGAACCTTGCCGTATGTTGTGTCAAGAGAATCTTCATCAACTGTTGCATAGTTGGACATCTGCTCGTTAGTATATTTATCTTCGGTTTGGCTTTCGTCCGCTGAAGAATCTGTGTTTTCGTCTTCTGAAACTTCGGCAACAGACTCGTCCTCACCCTCGGCTTCATAGGTCTCAACAGAGTTTTCCTGGTCGGCTGTTGTAGTTTCGTCAGTTGCAGAATCAGCTTCGGACTCTTCCTGCTGAGCTTGCTGATACTCATTATATTCATCAATTACCTGGTCAAAGCTATCAAAATCAAGGGTTTTAGCTTCTTTCAGATATTTTTCATAAAGTGTCTTTGCCTCGTCTTCGGTACTGCTGCTGTCATCAGTAGTCTGAGTTTTCTGAACGGACAGCACTTTATATCGGATATAATTATCATTTACATAATTAATCATATCTTTATCCGAAACAGCTTCTTTACCGCCCTCAGCATAATAATAATCGAAGATTGCCTGACGTTTTGCGGCAGCACGGGAAATGTTTTTCAAGGAATCCTTGCTTATACCCTGTTTTTCGTATGTTTCCTGATACTGACTCCATGTATCGGTAATACTGGAGCTTATGCTTTTGGTGGTTTCTTCATCAAGCTTAAGACCAAGCTTATCGAATTCAGCGTTTATTGCCGCAAACTCTTTTGTGTTGTTCAAAGCGACATCAGCAACATACTCGGAAAGCTCCTTGTCATCCACCTTCTGGCTGAAATAATCAGAAGTTATGCCTTCCTGCTGAAGAGAATAAATCTGATTTTGAAGCTCGGTTGAAAGATAGCTTATATAAACGCCTGCTTTAACCTCATTACCGTCAGCTTTTAAAACATAGCTTGTGTCGCTGCAGCCTATTAAAGTTGCTGAAAGCATTACTGCTGACAACAATGCCGTTGTCTTTTTTAGTATTGACATTGAATTGACATTCCTTTCTTTAAATTCCCTAAAAGCAGGAAAATTTATTAAAATTAAATATGCTTTATAATTAGTATATTATACAACTTTTTGTCGGTTTAGTCAAGTAGTTTTATTAAAAAACACTGTCTATGAACATTTTACCTGCTTATTCTTCTGTCATGAGTGTATTCATTTGCTCAATAAGCTCGCCGAACAGCTTCAAAGCTTCGCAAATCGGCTTAGGTTCAGTCATATCGACCCCTGCGTCTTTTAAGAGGGATATGGGATCCTTGGAACAGCCTCCGCTCAGAAAATTCATATAATCCTTAACTGCACTTTCGCCTTCGTTCAATATACGTCTTGACAATGCGATCGCCGCAGAATAACCCGTTGCGTACTGATAAACGTAATAATCATAATAAAAATGGGGGATTCTTGCCCATTCAAGGTCTATTTCACTGTCAGTTACAATATCTTCTCCGAAATATTCCTTATTAAGCTCACGATAAAGTGCATTTAATCCGTCCGCAGTAAGGCTCTCTCCGTTTGCTGCCTGTTCGTTAATTTTCAGCTCAAATTCCGCAAACATAGTCTGACGATAAAGAGTGGTTCTGAACTGCTCCAGAAAATAATTTATAAGATATGCTTTTTCATTTTTATCGTCAGTGTTTTTCAGTAGGTATTCCATAAGAAGTGCTTCATTACAGGTTGAAGCCACTTCTGCTACGAAAATAACATAGTCCGAATAAACCACAGGCTGATTTTTATTTGAAAGATAGGAATGAACGGCATGTCCCATTTCATGTGCAAGAGTAAACATACAATTCAGGGTATCTTTATGGTTCAGAAGCACATAAGGGTGTACTCTTGCTCCTGCCGAATATGCACCGCTTGTCTTGCCTTGATTTTCATACACGTCGATCCAGCGGTTTTCAAAGCCCTCACGAATTATATCAAGATAATCCTTGCCCATAGGCTCAAGTGCTTTAAGCACGGTTTCCTTAGCCTGTTCAAAAGTTATTTTCATATCAACGTCGGAAACGATGGGAGTATACAGATCGTACATATGAAGTTCGTCAAGCCCCATAAGCTTTTTACGCAGTTTTACATAATCATACATATAGTGCATATTTTCATGAACTGTTCTAATAAGATTATGGTAAACTTCAACAGGGACGTCTGTTCCTGCAAGGGACGCTTCAAGGGTTGAATTATACTTTCTTGCCCTTGCATAAAACTGAAGCATTTTTACCTGTGCATTAAGAGTTGCGGCACAGGTGTTTTTAAAACTGTCATAAGTGTGATACATTGACTCAAAAGCCGATTTTCTCAGAATCCTGTCTGACGACTGTACAAGAGGAATATAGCTTCCGTGAGTTACCTGATGCTTATTGCCGTCCTTATCCATAGCGTCGGGGAATTTCAAATCTGCATCTGAGAACATAGAATACACGTTTTCGGGGGACTGTGCCATTTCTCCTGTCAAGGCAAGAAGTTTTTCCTCGCCGTCGGAAAGAATATGGTCCTTTTGCTTTCTGACTCTATCAAGATGTATACGGTATAATTCCAGGTCGGGAACGGATTTATAAAATCCGTCTAATGTCTCATCAGGAATTGCCGTGATTTCAGGGGTTTCAAAGCTCATGGCAGAATTTATGCTTACATAAACATTCATAAGCTGACCGACCATAGCCTGATAAACGGAATTTGCCGTATCTTCATCGCTTTTTCGCTGTGCATAGTTTACAAGACTATTGCAAAGCACGGAAATTTCCTCGGACAGCTTTAAAAACTCAAGGAGATTTTCGCCCCTTTCCGAGAGTTTACCCTTATATTCCAGTATTTTTTCGGGCATTGTTTTCAGCTTTTCCAAATCCGATTTCCAAGCTTCATCGGTGGGGTAAATATCCTCCAATCTCCAGGTATATTGGGGATCCTGTTCACTTCTTTTTGGTATTCTTTCTTCTGACATGGTTTTGCTCCTTTTTGAATATTAATTAACGGACAGGTTACGCCGTGTCCCTACAGATTCTAACCTCTAACTTTTAACCTCTAACCTCTGATAGGGCATACGGACGACCGCAGGTCGCCCCTACAATATCAATTACCGACATCTGACGGGACGTCGAGGACAAAGCGAATGTGCCTTTGGCACACACACGCTTGCACCCCTACATACCGATATCGTGTATTGCCCCGTCTGGGATAGGATTAAACCCGGCACAAATATATCTTTCTTTCCATAGCGGGGTCAACACTTTGAATTGTCACAAATTGATATCGTATATTGCCCCGTCCGGGCTAGGACAGCCAGAGGAAGTTGTCGTCGGAATTGATAAAATCCATATTGTAGATCATAAGGACTCTATCGATTTTTTCCGATTTTATAAGCTCCGATACCGTCTGCTGTTCAAAATGATAATATCTCATGTCCACAAGGATAATTTCAGAGTACTGATCCGCTAAATAGGGTATCATGGCGTTTGCGTATGAATCTTTTAATACAAGAACCTTTTTGTCTGAAACGCTGTTTTGAGATTTTATATCTACTCTTGAAAAGTTTCCCCCCAGAAATGCGGCGTACTTATCTTTTTTGTCAAGAAAACTTTTGTCAATAAGACTGTTAGTTGTCTTGTTTTCTTTTACATAGCTTACGGAATACAGGTTGTCATCGCTGTGCTGAGGCAAAACCATGGTGTCAGGCTTTGTCAGTACAGAGGGTGCTTTTGAATACAGCGTTCCGTAAAAATCATTTCTTACTATGGAAGCGTCATAATTATTTTTGGCAGTGGTTTCTCCCATATTTGTCATAAACGCTTCAAACACCGCTCCGGCTCCTGCCTCCGTCCAGTGGTGATCGGTTTTGTAAAACACCTGTTCACCCTTTTTTGATGCGTCTTTAAGGGTATCGTATGCGTTGAACAGGTTTATTCTTTCAGACAGATTGTCTTTTATGTGATTAATGGAATCAAGCTGGCTGTCATTTACAGCAAAATCTGGGAGCTTGTCCTCATTTACGCATACCGAATTAGGCACGAGCAAAAAGTCTATGGGAACAGTTTTTTCAACCTGTTCAGCCCACCCGTTTATATAATTTATATTTTTGTCGATCTGGGTTTTGTTTTCGGTGTATTGCTGGAGATAATAACCGTCGCTGCCGAAGTATACACCGTTCTGATAGTTTTTCAGCATAAGCCTTTCGCAGTCGGTTTTCAAGGTCACGAGATTGTCTTTCAGGAACACCTGATCGGACATATAGCTCTCGATATCTCCCGTAAATTCCCCTGATTTCAATCTTTCAAAAGAAAATTCAGGGAACTGAGCCAGATTTCTGTTTTCCATTTCAGAGAAATCTCTGTCCTTTTCAATAAGTCCGGCTATGGCAAAACCGAAAACAAACAAAAGAAAAACTGCCGTCAATATTAAATTTCTGATTTTATTGTGCTTGTCCATTGACAATTTCCTTTCAAGTCATACTAAAATACAGTTAAAATCTGAAATACAAAAACGGATTAAACGAATTTCCTGCAAGATAAGCTGTTGAAACGACCAGAAGTCCCGCAACTGCGGCAGGCTCCAGAACCCAGCCGTAAATTCTCGGAATCGCTGTTTTCAGCTTTTCTCCCAGCTTTTTAAACAGCGGTGTTGACGCTATGATCAGCACTGCAAAGGTCAATGCATACTGGGCAAGCCACATGATCACTTTGTTGTTTATAAGCGGTATTCCGCCTGCAAAAAACATATTTTTAAAGTTTGTCAGGAGCTGTGAGCCGTCCTCAAAAGCAAATATTCCCCAGCCAATGATTATAAAGAACAGGGCATAAACGTGCTGAAACAGTCTTGGAATGCGGTCAAGCACCTTTCCGAGAAACAGCTTTTCAATAAGCAGTATCACGCCGAAATATAAGCCCCAGATCATAAAGTTCCAGTTTGCTCCGTGCCAGAAGCCTGTGAGGAACCATACCAGCATGATATTAAAGCACTGTCTTGCTTTGCCTTTTCGGTTTCCTCCCAAAGGGATATACACATAATCCCTGAACCAGCTGGAAAGGGAGATATGCCATCTTCTCCAGAACTCGGTAATGGATCTTGAAATGTAAGGATAATTAAAGTTTTCAAGAAAATCAAAACCAAACATTTTTCCCAGACCGATAGCCATGTCGGAATATCCGCTGAAATCAAAATAGATCTGGAATGTATATGCAAGAATACCCAGCCAGCTTGCGGTGACGCTCATGTCGGATTGAGGAGTACCGGATATTTCCGAAAACAAGAATCCTATATTATTTGCAAGAATAACTTTTTTGCCGAGACCCACCGCAAAACGCTTTATTCCGTCGGCGAACTGTTCTATGCTTTCCCTGCGGCAGTTTAGCTGGCTTTCAATAGTCTGATATCTGACAATAGGACCTGCAATAAGCTGGGGGAACAAAGAAACATAAGTAGCAAGGGTAATAATATTTTTCTGAGCTCTAACTTCGCCTCTGTAAACGTCGATAACATAAGAAAGAGCCTGGAAGCTGTAAAACGAAATACCTATTGGCAGGGTCAGTCCCAGCAATTTAATGTTAAAGCCAAACATACTGTTTGCATTTGAAATAAAGAAATCCGTATATTTAAAGAAAAGCAGCAGCCCCATATTCCATATAACGGCAACGATCAAAGAAGCGAGGGCAACCTTATCTGAGGCTTTTTCTCTTTTCCTGTCGGCGAAAATTCCCGTTACATATGCCACTGCTATAGAGGCAAGCATTAACACTATATAAACAGCTTCGCCCCATGCATAAAACACCAGACTGAAAACAAGCAGTACCGGGTTTTTAAACTTGCGTGGGACGATAAAATACAATATTAACACTAACGCCAGAAATGCAAATAAAAATGTTATACTACTGAAAAGCATGAATTTTTATTCTCCTGTCAATTAGTTATGTCTGTCAGCCGATAATTTCCTGAGCCTTTGCGTTGTCGTCCGAAATGCACATAAACACACAGTTGTCTTTTACGACTAAAACAGGGTCATTGAGTTTGTCCATTTCCTGTGGCTGATAATTCTCAAAAGCGGTTTTCTGAGATTCCACTCTTTCTTCCAGAACGGTTTTGATTTTTGCCGCTCCGTCGGCGTCATTTGCCTCAAAGCAAGCGATCTCTTCCGCAGTTGCTCCGCCTGAGCCGACATAAACCTTTCCTGCCTTATAATCTGTATCTGCGGCAAGTCCGAACAGCTTCTGAATCATATCTGCGGAAAGTTCTGTAAGAGTATCTTTATATGCAATATCGCTCTTAAGCTTATCTGCAACGGAAGTAACGTCAACCGTTTCAATTGCTGTCGAAACGGAAGTGTTAGCGGAATCGGTACTGCTATCGTTATCCTTTCCTCCGCAGGAAGCCAACATTCCACAGCTGAGAATTGTCAATGAGAGAGCAATGCAAATTTTTTCTTTTACTTTCATAATGTTAATTCCTTTCTTTTTATTTCTATAAATGGCTTGTCCCTTCTTGGGGCGGGGTGACATCTTGCCTAAGATATATTTTTTTATGAATTAGCCGAAAGATAATCCAGCCATTTCTGACAATAGTCATGAACAAGGTGAATACCGTCGGTAGAGGCTTCTGTCGGAAGCTCCCCGTTAGAGTCCCTGAAAACGGAGGCAACATCAAGATAAGTAGCTCCGGTATTCTCAGCGGCATTTTTTATAAGCTCGTTAAACTTATTTACATTTGCGTTAGTAAAAACCTTATTTGTATTCACAGCCTTATATGAAACAGGCAGGATAGACTGCACATAAACGGTTGCATCGGGCTGGAGTTTTTTTATCTCATTCACAAGCTTTTCGTATTTCTCCTGAAAAACATCCGGATATGGCCAGCCGAGTTCATTTATTCCGAACATTACATATATTCTTTTAAATTTTTTCTCCTTCATTCCGTCAAGAACGGTACCTTTATTTCCGTTGGCAAGATCAACCTTATTGTCAGTCAACGCAGTACTTACATTAAGACCGATTGACGCATAAAAACTCGCTTTTGGGATATTGGTATTCATTTGCAATCCCACGGTACGGGAATCTCCCACAAAAGCCGCGTCATCAAATTCATCTTCCAAAACCTGTTCTGAACTTACATCTTCCGAGCTTAGGTCAGGAGAAGCATCAGATGATTGGGGGCTACTATCGGTTTTTGAAGATGCGGTTTTGTTGTCGTTGTTTTCATAAACAGAGCTTTCTTTGTCTTTATCGGTTTTTGCATCGGCATTAACTGAGGAGGAACTGTCCGCAAGGATAATTCCCTTTGTTGTTACCGCCGTTTTTATCATCCAGGCAAAAGAAGAAATCATAAGCAGCATACAGCAGATTGAAATTACAGACTGCTGTATTTTAGACCGCTGAAGTCTGATTAGTTTTTTATTCTTTTTCTTCATTATATATATTATGCCTTTCCTTTCATGGATTAATAAGCATTACTTGCATAATAATCATAACATACCACAGTGCTTTTTGCAAGTGATTTTCAGAAAAAACAGATAAACTTTTTTACTCTTTTCAACAGAAAAACAAACAACCGGACAAGCGGTATCAAAACCGGACCAAATATGAGAAAGTGACGCTGTTTTGATTTTAAAATTGTATAATAAAATAATCGGTATAGACAATCCCGGATTAAGCATAAAATGTATGGAATCTTATGAATAACCCGGGTGATTAATATGTTTTCTTTACTTTTTGATCTGATATCCAATTATTTTCTGTTTTTCGCTTTGCATTTTGAAAACCGCAATGTTTTTCCAAAGCCTCTGAATGCAAAACAGGAGCATGAATATTTTGTTAAAATGTCTGAAGGAGATACCGATGCAAGAGATAAGCTTATTGAGCATAACCTGCGTCTTGTGGCACATATAATAAAGAAATATTATTCCGGCTCACAGGATCAGGAGGATCTTATATCCATAGGAACTATCGGCCTGATAAAAGCAGTTTCTACCTTTGACTACACAAAAGGCTGCCGTTTTGCCACTTATGGAAGTAGGTGCGTTGAAAATGAAATCCTAATGCACTTCAGGGGCTTGAAAAAAAACGCAGGGGAATTACATTTTGACGAACCCATAGAGGTTGATCGCAACGGAAATCAGCTTACTTTGATGGATATAATTTCCGACGGAGTATCTGTTGACGATCAGATAGAACTGAGGATAAAATCCGGGCAGCTTTATGAGTTTATCGACCAGGTTCTCACTCCGAGAGAAAAAGAAATAATAGTAATGCGTTACGGTCTGAACGGAAACGCACCCCTTACTCAGCGGGAAGTGGCAAAAATACTTAATATTTCACGGTCTTATGTATCCCGAATTGAAAAAAAGGCTTTGCTTACACTCAGAGACAGATTTGAGCATT
>JBJERB010000053.1:0-10270 GCA_051882055.1 Oscillospiraceae bacterium | reverse complement strand
CGTGAACAAATTCGTATTTCGGGATTTCCGCACTTAAATACATTTATGTTACCTCCTGTAAAGTGTTGTTTATCATAAGCGTCTTGTAATCTATGAAAATACGGCATTCAAGCCTGCCTAAAGCTCTGTTTTCGGAAATCTCTTCACGGCTTGCGGAAGTAATCAGAAGCTGTGATAACAGTCCCAGCTTTCTCATAAGTAAATCCGCATGGTTGTTTACTAACCCATAGTCGCTGTAATTCCCCCTTGTGCCTAAGATCCTTATGCAGGCGTGTCCCGAAATTTCCGTTCCGTAGGATTTGCAGTCCACAGCTCTTACCCACCGTGAAACTCCGTATTCCTTTATGCTTATAAACCCTAAACATTCCGACGCATATTCTAATGTATCCACAGAATCGTAATCTTCAAATACCGTTAATCCTGCCTGTTCCGTAACATTTTTCAGTATAATTCTTACGTTGTCAGTCATTTATATCCCTCCGGCAGAAGTAAAACAGAAACTGTTGTCCCGGATCAAATCTTTCATTGAGGCGAAAACCGATTTTTTCAAAGCAAACGCCGCCGATAAAGCTCCTTCGTCATGGGAATCATAAACTGCTTTTCCGCTTTGAGTTATAACGATTTTTTCGGTCAAGCTCCTTGTCAGAATATATTCGTATACCCCGTGAACAGCGGCTGCATATTCGCAGCGGTCTTTCTGAGGCTGAGTAAGCATTTCGGGAATTATAAGGTTTTCAACATATTCCGCCGAGCTTTCAATAATATCCTGACGGGAAAAATCCTCTTTCGGAATACCCACCAGCTGTAAAAAATAATCAGTAATATTTGAATGGTCAAGCTTTGACAAAAAATATTCCTCCTTATGTTAAACTGATACGGGCGGAATAAATCCGCCCGAACCGTACCGAAAAATTATGACTTGGAAGTCTGAATAGTAAGAACCGCACCGTCTGTAAGCTTGGAAAAGCCTGCTGTAATAGAAGCGGTAACCTGATTGCACTGAGTAATGATTTCCTTGTCCGTTTCAATGATAAGGTCTGTGCCGAATACTACCTCGATTCCGCATGACTTGTCAACTCCTACTGCAATGTCGTCCGAAAGACCTACGCATTTTACAAGGGTCAAGCCGAAAGGAGTTTTAACTGAGTTCCCGGAAACATAGTCATATTCGCAGTTTTTCATCTCGTCAAGGGAGAGGATCTTGGCAAGTGTTGCTGGCGAAACAATAAGTGCCGACATGTTGAATTTGTTCATTGAAGACCAGAAGCTTGCAATATCGTCATATGTAAGCTGAGTTCCGGTAATGGTTTTTGCGGTAAGACCGGAAATTACTTCGTTGATTGCGGCTGTGTTCATCTCTCTTGCTATCTGAGCACCCATTCTCTTGAGTATAACGCCCAGTGTGTCAAGACGCTGTTTGCGTATGGATTCATATGAGAATTCCAAAGCACGTCCGTATTTTGTCATTTCCTTTGCAGGAGACGCCAGAGTAACCGTGTTTACCTTCAGATTTGAACCCTGGTTTGCAGTAGATTCAGAATCGTTTACCGATGTGGAAAGGCTTCTGAAATCAATGGCGTCAATATATGAAACAGTAGCGGCAATGTCGCTGAAAATAGACGCTTCCTCCATACCCTGCTTGATGGTTCTGCGTACATATTCAGGGAAAAGCACTGCGGCTTCCCCGTTCTGGAAGAATTTTTCCACTCTGTCGGAATTTTTACCGGCAATTTTTATGTCGAATCTCTTAAGCTGACGTTCAAAAGCGTCCAGCCCCTCAAGCTCGGTACCCTTGTAATTAACGTCAGGGTCAAGCTCTGAAAGAGCCTGTGTAAAGCTTTTTCCTGTGATTGAATAAAGTTCGTTTTCAAGTTTTATTGTGTTGTACATGTTTTTACCTGTCCTTTCTGTTTTTCAATTTATTTTAAAACTTTTGTTTTCGCTTGGTTTAAATGTTCCTGCCTGCTTCTTTTCTTCGGAGCATGATTTTGCCTGTAAATCTTTTTCCAGATTTTCTTTTAATTCCGTAAGCTGTCTGAAACTCATTTTCTCTGTCAGTATGCCTACGGTCTTCACTGTCAGGATTGGATTGCAAAGAAAACTGAGCCTGAGAATCTCCCTCTTGAGAAGCTCCTTTGCCTCGGCATTTTCCTTTTTCAGCTCCGCAATTTCCGACTTCATGGCTGTTATAATTTCTTCATTCTCGGTTTTTCCGCCGTATTTTTTGGTGATCCCTGCATTTTTCTGTGCGGGAACAGCTACAAATGACCATTCATAAGCGTCAAACGGCTCGTCAAGAATAACGCTGCAAATTTTGTCCCCGTATTTTGCACCTTTTATGTGTGTGCAAGGGGATTTTTTCATGTCCGCACCGCAAATGGAGCATAGCTGCTTTTTGACCGAACAGCTAACCGAAACCTCTTTTTTTATTCCTCCCTCGATCTCGGAAATAAGGTCTGCGGATTTAGCCGTTCTAACCATGTAAGCCTTTGCTATAAGACAGGTGTACGGTTCTCCTGCTGAGGTAACCCTGTCTGTATAGGTTTTGACCTCTGTGTCAAATATTCTCGCCGTCTGATTTTCGCCCTTTGGGTTGTGGTCAAAAATACCCGTTTTCCCTATAAAAAGCGGGGCGAGCTTTCTTAGTGCGTCAATGGAAAATCTCTCGTTGTCCCGGTCGATTTCATTGTCGCAGAGTATTACCGGGAAAGCATAAATTTCTTCCGCCGATAAAGTTTTTCGGGTGAATTTGTTCACCTTTTCCATTAAATCATCTGTTAGAATAAAATCGTTGTCCATTAAATATTTCCTCCCTTCTGTTTTTCGTTTTCAAGCTCAAGCTGCTGGGCCTGGGCATTGTAAAGCCTTGCTTTCGCCAGAGCCTCCTCGTCCTGAAGATTAATTGCCGCCCATTCAACGGAAACATCGCTGTCAATTCCGTTTAATCTCAGGAAAGTAATTGCGATTTTTCTTAAAACAGGAGTGAGAAGACGACGGTAATATTCCAGCTCGCTGGTGAGAATGTCTGCCTGCTGTGAGGACATTCTCTCGGTTGTGGACCAATTAAGTCCCAGAAGAAACGGCGGTATTGACAGCTTGGCTATGATCTGCTCCAAAATCTGACGTACCGGTATTTCTGTATCAATAAGTTGGTTTTCCGCTCCGATAACCTTAATCTGAACGTCCCCCACCGCTACAAAATCCTTTACAACGCCGTATCTTGCAGAAGTCATTCCCTCTGACCATTCCTTTGCAATTTCCAAGGCTCTTTCTTTGGCGAAAGCCTTGTCGCTTTCATCGGAAGGGTTGTATGTAACCGCATAACGTACATTTCCCACCCGATCAAAATTCTGACCAATGCATTCGTAAATTCTCATTAAAATGTCGCTTAAAGCCGGGATACCTCTCAGAATGGATACACCGTCGGGGTGTTTAGGAGATGGATTAAGTGCAGTGTATAAAATTCTTTCGGTGTTCATAATAGGGGCTGACTCATCTCCGAATACCCTTGTAATTTCCATATCTGTTTTACCTTTTCCCTGCTTTACCCTGAAAAGACTGCTGTCGCCTACCCATAAGCCTTTTACTGTACATTGGTTTTCGTCGGGTATAATTTCGCCTATAGCTTTTCCGTATGTAAGAAGGGAATCCAGATACATATCCGCAAAGGTGTTTATAGATACCCCCGATACTCCTACCGGGACCTCCATTGCAAAACGGTCGAGCAAAGGCTGAACCGATTCTTTTTCAGCTTTAAGTCTGAAATCTCCCGTAAGCCTTACAATTTTGCCGATGCAAGCGTCTATGATGGGAATTTCGGCACGCAGGCAGTCATATAATTCATGCTCGAATATTTCCCCGTTTGGAGCAAGCCTGAAAACAGGTTTAGGAGCCTGTCTGCCTGCATTGGCAATAATTTTTTCTGCTGATTTTTTACTGCTGAACAGTTTCAATAATCATCATCCTCAACTTTCTTTTTATGATTTTAATTTCATCTGTCTATTGATGATACAAAAAACGTGCTATGAGTGTTGTTAAGAAAATATAATGCAAAATATCTGATATCGTCCATGGCATGGTCGTTTTCCTTGACGGGGCAGTCCATTCCCGCTTTTTCGTCCCAGCGGTAAAGAGAAAACTCCCTCAGTGCGTCGGTGCAGCTCCGTGATATTCTGATTTTTCCCGACCTGAGCATATCTCCCACAAGCCTTATTCCGGAAATCACATCGTTTTTGCCCTGAGTTATATTATATTTTCCGTGACGCTTTACGCATTGAATAAAAGACGCCGCCGAAGGATCGCATACTATCATTTCTATTTTCCTGTCTCCGCACAGCTTTTCGAGTGCCTTATAATGCTCTTCATCGGTTCGCTGAATTCCCTTTTCCTTTGAATCGTAATAATATTCGTCAATACGGTACCATACTCCGCCGCTTTCTCCCCAAAGTCCGAAGCTGGCAGGATTGACCGTTCCGTAATCACAGCTCACCGCATATCTTGAAAACCTATCAGGAGGCGTTGTAAAGGTGTTCCTTTCATAGCTGAACATGGGATAAACCGCTCCGGCGGTATTGCTCCATTTCCCCAGCACAAATCTTTTATAAAAGGCACCCGAATAAAGTCTTTCATATCTTCTTATAACATCTTTTGTCAGGCTTGGATTATCCGTCATTTTAAAGTGAACATAAAACAGATTTTTCTCATTTCTTTTATCTATCCATTCTTTTTTGAACCAGTGAAAACTATTATCCGGGTTACAGTTGAACCATAGCTTTGAACCCCGGACCGAACATCTTGCCACAGCCTGTTCAACAAAGCTTCTCGGCATTAGTGCCACTTCGTCAAGCAACACTCCCGCAAGAGTTACCCCCTGTATCAGCGAAGAGGAGCTTTCGTCCTTACCGCCGAAAATATAAAATCTGTTGGTTTGCTCGCCGAAGGTAATATCAACATAATTTTTCGTTACATTGTCTTTAACCTTAAACCCTATATTTTTAAGTCTTGAAACAAGTTCTGTCAGAAGATTTCTCCTAAGAGATCCGATTGTCTTTCCGCACAGTGCAAAAGAACAACCGTTAAACCTCACGCTTGCCCATATCACAAAAGACAAAGCCATACAGCTTGTTTTACCTGAACGTATTGCTCCGTCGCAGATTATTCCGTCATAATCTTCTGTGCTTTTCATTCTCCACCATTTGAAAATTACCTGCTGTTTTTTTGAAAACATTTTCATATCCAACGGAGTCATTCCTCATCATCTCCCTGAGGGCTGTCCGATATAAAAACTTCTTTCTCGTCATCTTTGCAAAGAGCCTCAACCAACGCCTTAGCTTCGCCTCTGCCACGAATATTTTCATTATATTCCCACAGCCTTTCAATAGCTTTCTGACGGTCAAAGAACTTGATTTCAACTCCGCCGCCTTTAACTTTTTTTATTTCAGACACATTGAACAGATCCGCCCTATGTATTTGTTCATCGGTTATTTCATCAGAAAACGTCAGAGAAACGGCGTCGTTTATCCTGCCGAAAGCCAGCCTTTCAAGGCCTGCTATAACTGCCTCGTCGCAGGGCTGTTTGCTTTGATCTTCACTTTTTATTTTATTGATAACAGACTTTCTTGACAGCAGTTTCAGCCCTTCGGTCTTTGCTTTAAACCGATTTATTCCCACAGCCTCCGCCGCTTCTTCTGCATTTCTTCCGAAGCAAAAATGCAATACAAATTCTTTTAGATTTATTCTCTTCATTTATCATGTCCTTTCTTTTTTTGTTATGTCAGGGGTTCAGCCACAGCATACAAAATGCTCTCTCATAAATAGTCGGTTTCGGAGGATTTTTTGCACACTAACGTGCAATTATGAATGAAATATACAAAATTAAAACATAAAATTATTTTTATGCACAAAAAATGCACGCTCCTTTTGTGGAACGTGCATAAACAATCATTTATTAAGTTTTCTTTTTATAGTTTAAACCCTTTCTGCAAAAACCAGATATCTCTTATTATTGTCAGGGAACGGATAACAGGTGGACAACGTAACAAGCTGTCTGCCGGGCTGTATATATATATCTTTGCTGTTGTCCGGAGCTATGATCTTCGTTTCGCATACTTTATATTCAAGAACACCCCAGAAGTTTTCAATATAAATCTTATCTCCCTTTTCAAGTTCGGGAATATCCATAAACATATCCACACCGTCCCATGTATTGTGTGCGGCAATAACGCAATTAGTGTTATTGCCTCCTACAGGTAATGATGTATGTGCAAGATAAACCGCCCCTTTGCTCATGTTATCAAAGTCTGCACCGTTTAATATAGGGAGCTTTACATCAATTTCAGGGATCTCAATACTTCCTAAAATTTCTCCGTTGTTTACACCGTAATCCGAAAGAAGAAAATCCGGCTTTTCATAGGATAACTGGTCAACCAGGTCTTCCTGACCGTTTTGATACAGTTCTTTATTGTATTTTACCATGGCACGGTAAAGGTCAGCGTATTTATCACTTTGATCATTCCGTGCGTCCTCAGCCGTATCTTCTAATTGGGTATAAAGCTGTTGGGTATTCTGATTAAACCTATAACGGATAAAAACCGGATATAAAAAGAACACAAGTCCGGATATAAACATAATCAAAGCTATAATCAATAAAATAATTCTACTCTTTTTCATAAGCCGATTTCTTTCTGTTTATAAACTGTATTTTCCAAAAACGACCGATAGTAAAGCCCTTACTTTCGGTCGTTTTAACTTTTATTTTAATCCTTATATATATTCGCTATTTCTTCCAGCTGCTTCTTCGCCATTGCCGCAACATAGGAAGGAGATAGTATCTTCGCCTTATTCCCGAACTGGAACAGCCAGCCCCAGAACGGCGGTGATATCTGAACGTCTGCATTTATGTAAAATGTATTCTCTGAATTGGTGTGGCATATTACCTTTTCACCGAATTTGTCGATCACCACATTTATCAGACTGTTATCAAACTGAATTCTTATATTTTCCTCAAGCCCTCCGTACATACTGTACAGCGAACGTTGATTTTTCAGCTCTTTTTCTTCATCTTCGGTAAGCTTACGGCGTTTTCTGTCCATTACCGTTACTTCGGTCATTCTGTCAACCCGATAACGGCATATTTTTTCATGCTTAAAACAATAACATGCAAGATAATAATTGTCGTTTTCCCAGATAAGCTGGAAAGGCGAAACCGTATATGTTTCACCGCCGTGCTTAAGCTGTTTTTTCTTTTGCGAATTATATTCATAATATTTGAACGAAATATCTTTATCATTAAATATACCGTTCTGAACACTGTTTATATTATAATATACATATTCGTTATATGTTTTTGTTCTGTTATCAACATAAATTGAACGTCTTAACTGCTTTGCCTTATAATCGGAAGTAAGAGTCTGCAATTTTTTTATAAGCTCGTTGGATTTCTTTATTGTAAGAAACTTTGAGGAAGCCACTGCGTCCGCCAGCAGGAACAGCTCCTCGTCCTGAAAAAGCCTATCCGCCAGAAAATATGCATTTGAATGTCCGCTTTTGGTCGTTTCAAGCTCAAGTCCGCTGTCGCACAGCGTTGCTATGTCGTCATAAATTGTTTTTCTTTCAGCTTTGATTCCTTCGTTGCTCAATATATCTATAAGCTGATTACCCGTAAGGGCGTGATCCTCGTCGGTACGCCTTTTGAAAAGCTGTTCCATAATCAGCAGCTTCTGTTTTTGTTTTGACAATCCTGCCACTTATTTATCCTCCCCGCTCATTTTCAGATCCTTAACCCTGATTCTTGAACCGTCCGGCTCAATAATAGTCGTATGCTCCAGCTGATTAGTCAGATTTCCCACTATACAGCGGCGATACTCATTTCTGAGCTTTTCTCTCTCTTCTTTTTCCGCCGATGTCAGCTCACGTTTGCGTGAAATCCTTGTCAGCTCCGACAATCTGTCAAGTTTATACTTCTCCATAAATTTTTACACCTGCTCCGAAAAGGGAGCTTTTCCTCTCTGTCGGGTCGTCTTTTATTTATCTTTTTATCTGAAAAACAAACCCATAAAATATTTTCTCCCGAAGCTTACACACTCTCCGACAGAAAAAAACAAGGCGAGTTTTCGGATATTTACTGTCCGCAAAAACTCCCTTTTTTATTTACAAAACATATTATATCACATTATTTTATTTTTTTCAACGGCATTTTGCACAAACTGTCCGTTAATTTTCCCTCATTTTGAACAAAAAATTATTTTTTTTAATATTCTCTTGACATTTTAGAAAAATATGTTATCATATAAATTGAAAGATATCGAACAGACGTTCGATACAGAATACATATCAAAAGAAAGGAAAATGTCATGAAAAAAATACTTGAAGACTATGAAGAAACCATCACCGTAATTGAAAAGCGAATTGAAAGGCTTAAAGCCGAAAAGCTCAAAGAAAGAGAACTTAAAAAGCTTCACGATTTAGAGCGGAGAATTGAGCTTTTACGGGAGGAACGATTAGACATGATAAAAAATTGCAGAGAAATAAGAGAATATTTAGCTCCTAAAGAAGATTTACCGAAATATACATACCGAATGGCGAGCGGTGATAACTGATGAGCAAAGCCTTTGACAGAGAAATAATAAGGCTGTTTTTCTCGGATAACAGCCCCGTAAATCCCCGTGACAAAAAGCTAAAAGCAAAGCTTCTCCACGAATTTATCGATTCTAATTTGACGAAAACCCAAAAACAGTATATAATACTATATTATAAAAACAACATGAAAATCTGTGAAATCGCCAGATTGTACAATGTTGCACCGTCTACGGTATCACGAACCGTTTCCCGTGCAAGAAAACGGCTGTATCGTGGCTTGACCGGACGGGAGCTATATTCCAGATATTCATGCAGGGAAAGAGGAAACAACAATGACGGCTAAAACGCCTATAAACGATTTTACAGAAAAATACTGCTCGGAAGGCGTTTCAAGGTTTCATATGCCCGGACACAAGGGCAAAGTACTTCACGGATTAGAGCCTTTTGACATAACCGAAATTAAAGGAGCGGATTATCTGTATGAATCCGACGGAATTATTGCTCAGAGCGAAAAACTGACCTCTGAGATATTCGGTACGGCAAGGACTCTGTATTCAACAGAAGGCTCCAGCCTTTCAATAAAAGCCATGCTGAACATAATTGTTCAGTGCCGAAAGAATCACAGCAGAAAGCCGGTTGTAATAGCACCGAGAAACGTCCACAAAGCCTTTATAAACGGCTGCTGTCTATTGGATATAGATGTTAAATGGGTTTACCCCGAAACTTATTCCACGGACCTTTGTTCCAGTGCCGTTACAGCTAAAGACATAGAATCCGCAATCGTGGAATGTGACACTCTTCCCGACGCAGTATACATAACTTCCCCGGACTATCTTGGAAACATGGCGGATATCAAGGGTATATCATCTGTTTGCAGGAAATACGAATTACCTCTGCTTGTGGACAACGCTCACGGGGCATATCTCAAATTTCTTGAAAGCTCATTGCATCCCATAGATCTGGGAGCAGATATATGTACCGACTCGGCTCACAAAACGCTCCCCGTTTACACGGGAGGAAGCTATCTTCATATATCAAAGACAGCACCAAAAGAATACTCGGAATATGCAAAATCGGCTATGTCCATTTTTGCCTCCACAAGCCCTTCATATCTTATAATGGAATCTTTGGACAAATGCTGCGGAGAATTACAGGGCGACCTACCGCTGAGAATACGCAAATGTGCAGAGCGTGTTACCTTATCGGCAGAAAAAGCAAGGCTATACGGCTGGGACGTGAAGTTAAACGAGCCTTTAAAGCTATGCATTAACCCTCAAAGCAGAGGTTATTCGGGAGAAGATTTAGCAGAGCTTTTGAGGGAAAACAAAATTGAATGTGAATATTCGGACGTAAATTATGTTGTGTTAATGTGCAGTCCCTATAACAGCGAGGAAGATTTCACACGTCTGGAAAACGCTCTGAAAACCATTCCGCAAAAATCACCCAAGAAAACCGATGCCACAGACACAATTCCTCCTGCCGTTACGAAAATGTCCATAAGAGAAGCATATTTCTCCCCCTACAAGACCGTGCATGTGGATCTTGCGGAGGGTAAAATCTGCGGACGAACAGCACTTTCATGTCAGCCGTCAATTCCCGTTATTGTTTCGGGAGAGCTTATAACCAAAGACGTTATTAAAATTTTAAAAAAGTATGGTATTTTAACTATAGATGTGCTATAATAGTCTTAGTC
>JBJERB010000052.1:0-1876 GCA_051882055.1 Oscillospiraceae bacterium | reverse complement strand
ATTACAGTTCTGCGATTACCTCGACCTCAACAAGAACGTCCTTTGGAAGCTCTTTTACTGCAACGCAGGAACGGGCAGGCTTGCTTGTAAAATATTCGCCGTAAATTCCGTTGAACACACCGAAATCGGACATGTTTTTCAAAAAGCAAACGGTTTTAACAGCTTTGTCTATTGATGTTCCTGCCGCTTCAAGCAGATTCTTCAGATTTTCGCATACCTGCTTGGTCTGACCCTCGATGGTATCAGCTTCGACAGTTCCCGTAGCAGGGTTAATTGCGATCTGACCCGATGTGAAAACCAGATTTCCAACAACCTTTGCCTGTGAATACGGACCGATGGCGTCGGGTGCATTTTTAGTATAAATTGTTTCTGCCATTTCAATCACTTCTCCTTTTTACTTATTGACTATCTTAAATCCTGCGTCTGCAAGACCTTTTCTTATTTGTTTGATATGGTCATAATTTCTTGTTTCAAGAACGATTCTCAACAGGCAATCGGTAATATCGCTGTCCTCGCTTGCTCTTTCATGGTGTATAGAAACAACGTTTCCGCCCAGATCTGCAAGAATTGCCGAAACTCCTTTAAGCTGTCCCGGTTTATCCTCAAGCTGAATTGTCAAAGTATCGGAACGACCGGACTTGAGCAAGCCTCTCTTTATTACTCTTGAAAGTATAGTAACGTCAATATTTCCTCCGGAAACAAGGCAAACCACGTTTTTGCCCTCCACAGGCACTTTGTCGAACATTACCGCCGCAACGGAAACTGCTCCTGCACCCTCGGCAATAAGCTTATGCTGTTCAATGAGTGCCAGAATAGCGGAAGAAACCTCGTCATCGGTAACAGTAACGATATCATCAACATATTTTTTGCATAATTCAAAAGTATGTTCGCCCGGCTCTTTGACCTTAATGCCGTCTGCAATAGTAGAAACATTTTCAAGACACTTGATTTTATCTTCTGAGAGAGATTCCACCATTGAAGGAGCTCCGCTTGCCTGAACTCCATAAACCTTGATGTTAGGATTAAGAGACTTCAATGCAAATGCAACGCCCGAAATAAGACCTCCGCCGCCTACGGGAACCACTACAGCGTCAATATCAGGTATCTGTTCAATAAGCTCCAGACCGATAGTCCCCTGTCCGGCAATAACGTTTTCATCATCAAAAGGATGAATAAATGTGTAGTTGTTTTCATCTCTGAGTGCAATAGCCTTATTGTAAGCGTCGTCATAAACCCCTTCTACAAGACAGATTTCAGCACCGTAGCTTTTTGTTGCCTCAACTTTGGAAATAGGGGCACCGTCAGGCAAGCAGATAACGGCTTTTATGCCGTTTTTCTTTGCCGCAAGGGCAACACCCTGAGCATGATTTCCTGCTGAACAGGCAATTACGCCGTGGGCTTTTTCCTCTTCGGTAAGCTGTGAAATTTTATAATATGCACCTCTCACCTTAAAAGAACCCGTCACCTGCAAATTTTCCGTTTTAAGATAAACGTTTGCTTTGGGGTTGATTTTCGGTGCAGGAATTACCTGTGTAGGTCTTAGCACCTCTTTCAGCACATGTTTTGCATGATAGATCTTATCAAGTGTCAGCATTCAATACCATCCTCTTCATAAAAAATAAGCCTCGCCTCAAAACAGAGGCGAAGCCATAATACTCCGTGTTACCACTCTGATTGCACAGCCAAACAGCCGTACCGCTCAAAACTCAAATAACGGTGAGAACCGGACAAGCCTACTGAAATTCGACTTGTCGACTCGGGAATGATTCTAACCAGCCACAGTCTGCCGACTTTCACCTTACACGGCTCTCTGAAAGACTGCCAACGCTGACTACGTTTCCGTCCACGTCTTTAAAATATACTAATATTATAGCAC
>JBJERB010000051.1:0-10402 GCA_051882055.1 Oscillospiraceae bacterium | reverse complement strand
GGTGAAAGATATCTGTCAACCGCATTGTTTGCTGATTAATAATCATAAAAACTTAACAAATTCGGGCGACCACAGGCCGCCCATACATTTAAGAAAACGAAAATATGCATAAAAAGTAGGGGCTGTCAATACACTTTGACAGCCCCATTTTTTTACTTCTCTTATAGGGGACGGCGAGGACTTAACGGAAAGGTTACTGACAGCATACGTTTTATTACAAAACGGGCTGTCGAGGACGCCAGCCCCTACAAAATATAACATCTAATTTCTAACCTCTAACCTCTAACATCTGATAGGGCAAACGGGCGACCGCAGGTCGCCCCTACCAAATCAATTGCCGTCATTTGACGGGATGTCGAGGACTTAACGGTCACGGCACGCCGTGTCCCTACATTATTAAAATCACCGCTTTTTAGTTGACGTTTTAAAATTTTCCTCCGCCGCCGCCATGGGTTGTTCCCGAAGAGGAAGTATGTGTACTTGAGCCTCCGCTATCGTTATCTTTTGGCTTTAATCTGCGGTCTATGTGCGTATAAAGGAACAGATCATTGCTTTCTATCACCTGCATACTGCCGCTCCTGACGTAATTGTCCGCCGCTGACTGGAATCTTACTGTTTTTAGTTGCTTTTTCATTATATTGGTAATAATCACTGCAACAACAATCCCGATTATAAAAGCCACAAAAATACTCCATGCAATATTAAACGGCTCTTTGGGCATATTGCCAACGTCATATGGCTCTCCCGTTTTTGCTTGTGTGATAAATTCGTCGCACAACTGAGCATAGGTTGAAAACGCTTCTGCATAATTTCCATCGCTTAAATCAGATAAAAACTTTTCAGAAATATAATCTATGCCTGCATCAGTAATGGCTGTAATTCCAAAGCCTGTGGTAGTAATGTACCAATCTCTGTCTTCCATGCTGATAAGGAGCAATACGCCGTCTTTGTCTTCGCCGAATCCGTAGCCATTATAGTCATAGAAATCATCGGCATACTCCATCGGGCTTTTGCCGTCGAGAGAATTTACTGTTACGACCACAATATCCGCAAGCTGTCTTTCGCTTATTTCATCAAGCTTCGCAAGAAGCGTTGTTTCTTCACCGTCATTTAAAAGGTCGGCATTATCAACTACCCGTGGCAAATCACTTTCCGCAAATGCGGAAATGTTCAGCAAAAAGCACATCATTAACAAAGCGACAAACGCCGTTAATTTTCTTTTCATCTTCCGCACCTCCTTACAGCAGCCAGAGCAGATAGGAAGCTGCAAATGCTAAAGCAGTTACTGCTCCTGTTATACCGACCAGCCATTTATGATATGCTTTTTTATCCAATGGCAGATCTCCCACCAGCTTGCCTGTCTGTCCGTTCATTGCGAAAGTGTATTTTTTATTCTTCCATTTGGTATTAAGGATCCATACAGGATACAAAGCATACCTGGCAATACCGTTATTCAGATGAATACTGGTCATTTCCGGAACAACTGTTGTATATCCCTGTACCGTGGAAGCAAAAACGTCTGCTGTGCTTTTCTTGATTCGGTTATTAGCACGTTGAATGCTTTGCTCGGCGTCAACATCGTATTTATCTGCCATATAACCGGCAAGATAAGCTGTCTGAAACTTTACTGCTTCAGAAAAGTCAAAGGGTTCAATAGATTCCATTAAATCGTCCTCCATTTTGGAGGAACCGTCTACCGGCACACGCTCAAATCCGATAAAACCTCCACGGCTGACTGAAAAGAAGCTGGTCTCTGTATAGTCATAATCCCTATCGCTCCATGAACGGATACGTGTTGCCTTATAGCGGATATTAGCTTTTGTATCTGCATCAAACAGCCAGAAAGGAACATACACGCCCTTGATTTCGTCGATATGATTCTGATCCTTAAATACTTTCGGCAGTAGTTTTTTACCGCAGTAATGCTTTTTCAGTGCCTCTACTGCCGCTTTTTTATCCAACTTGAACGGGATAATATAGTCCGGCTTTAATGCACCTGAAAACTGTCCCATCATTACCACAGGATTTCCGCAGAAAGGACAGGCGGTTGCCGCTGTATTTTCATCACCGACAATCTCGCCTCCGCAGGATTTGCAGACATAGGAACGCAGCCCGTCTGTTTCCCCCTCCTGCCATTCAGTCCCGGCGGCAGTTTCCCAATTCATATCGTCCGGTTGCTCATTTTTCAGCTCGTTATCATAGGACGCCAGCGTCTCCATATCAAATTCCGTATCACAATACGGACATTTCATTTTTTGTATTGTGCTGTCAAAGGTAATGGCACCGCCGCAGCAGGGACACTTATATTCCTGTAAAACAGCCATGAAATATCATCTCCTTATGTTAATCCGATTTTTCAGCGAGGCGGTAAAAGAAGTCTTCTAAATCTTTTTGCCAATCACGGGTCGAATATTGTTCTCCGTCTGAAAAAGTCAGCCCAAAGCCGTAGGTCGTTTCGTCCAATACTATGAACGGAGATTTTTTGGGCTGTTTGTAATTCTCCGCATAGGTGATACTGTCGTTCTGTTTAAGAATTTCAAACAGCATATCCATATCTTCATCGCTGACCTCACGGTTTTCAAACACTGTTTCCTCTTCATGGTCATGTGTAAAGCACTCCGCATCAAACAGCCATTTTTCGTTATCCCGGTGAAGCAGAAAATAATAGCCGTAGGATCGATCCATATGCCCACAGGATAATGAAACCGCTGTTATGTCCGACAGATCGTGATGAGATTTACCACTATCTTCACTACTGTCGGACATCCATTTCTCTTTTAGTGTGTTTATATATCCGCAGGATATAAAATTCATAGACATCATAAATATAATTAGAATTGAAACAATTTTTTTCATTTTATATTTCTTGTTTATCACATACTTTGTCAGTTGTTTCTAAATTAAAATATATCAGTGTTTACGGTTTAGGTGTTCCGCATCCAACGCAGAATTTTGATGTGTTTTGTGTTCCACAGTTAGGACAGAACCATGCTCCGTTCTGAACAGGCTGTTGTGTTGACTGCTGAGGCTGACCATAACCCTGCATTGGCTGTTGTGCCTGGGCATATCCTCCCATTGACTGCTGTGGCTGACCGTAACCGTTATTCATTTGCTGACCGAATCCCTGATTCATATTCTGTACGCCGCCCTGCTTTATCTGCTGACAAAGCTGCATTACCTGTACAGCTGCTTCATAAGCCTGCATAAGCTCCATCTGATTCTGATTTCCCGAGCTGATATGTGAAATGTTGAATGAAATAGGTTCAGTAATATATGTATCAGTCACTCTGAAACAAACTTTGATACCGCTTACCTCCCGAACTCCGCTTGAGCTGTAAGAGCTTGAATTGCGTACAAAAGGCTGAGCGGAAAGAGGTACGTTAAGCATGCTGTTCTGCATATTGTTCATACCGTTCATCATATTGTTTATTCCGTTCATCATGCTTCCGAAACCATTGGAGTTATTCATTTGTCTGTTATCATAATTGTCCATTTTGTCTGGAATACCGTCGTGGTCGGAATCGGAAAGAGTTCTGAATTCCTGCTCAATCCAGAAATCCTGAAGCTGTGAAAATTCAAACACCTGAGGATTTCCGCTCTTATAATCTCTGTTGTCAATGGCAAAAATAAACCAACGGTTATTAAAATCAACCTGAATTGAACTGTTTCTGCCGCCTGCGGTTGCAGAACAACAAAACTGCTGATATTTTTGTTTGTTTTGTTCTCTTAATTCAAGATGAGTTTTTACATCTTGAACGCTTCTCTGTTTCCATCCGCTTGTAAACGAACCTAATTTGTGCTTGCAGTCAGAACAAAGATAGCCGTCCGCCAGCTTTTGCTGTGTGAGCATATTTACCTTTTCACCGCATATATCGCAATATTTCTTATCAAAAAGTCCCATAATTTACCTCCTGCTATTATTTATTCAGATTCTCTGACTGGGTTTTATATTCGTCCTGAATGAATTGTGCTTTATCATCGGTCAGACCTTCAACAACTTTACCCAGAGCGTCAAATGCTTCTTTTGAGCAGTGTGACGCTACAACACGTACGGCACCTGTTCTTCCAAGCCAGTTCACATCAGGGTTTTTCACCAAATCTGTCATAACTTGTGCGATCTCATCGGGATCATAATATTTTGCTTTTGCTTTCCATGCGTCAAAATTATCTTCTGCTATACTCTGAAAGCTTGTAACAGCTGTCCATGTAGGAACATCATCAGTTGCCGGAGTGGTTTTCAAATAATCCATTGTTGCCTTATATGCCGCTTCGCTTGTATTCTCATGGAACGGATAATCATACCAGAGAGCAACAAGACTTGTTATTCCATTTGCATGGAATTTTGCTTCATCAGGATTTTTCAGCATTTTGACAATAGGATCAATAATTCTTTCATCTCCGAGCTTGCCTGCATAGCCGTATGCTGCATTTCTTACATCGTCATCGGAATCGTTCATCAGTTCTATCATTGCGTCAACTGCACCGTCAAGTTCTTTGTTCCACGAATTTCCCAAAGCATAAGCAGCCTGTTCTCTTACATATTTATTTTCATTTTTAGCCATATCAAGCAGGAATTTTCCCACGTCGGCGTCACTTCCGCCCTCGTTGGCAAGTGCCTGTACCGCACAGCAAAGTACATAAGGTTCAGTTTCTGTTTTCAGCAATTCTTTAATAGCCTTGACATGATCATCACTTACGCCAAAAACTGATCCGGTTTTGGATAATGCATAGCCACGGACCTGTGGAGAATCGCTCTTCAGAAGGGTTGCAACATATTCTCCGGGTTCAGGCAGAACCGCATCGTTATCAACGAGTTTACTGATGGCTTTTTGAGTAATGTTTTCCTCTAACTCCATGTCATCGGTAATATTAACATTAGACAGTGTAGAAACAAGCTCTATGTATTCATCAAGAGTAACGTTTTTCTGATCCTTGACAAAGGTCTTAAGAAGATCGTCCTCGGTCATGTTTGCATAGTCTATCTTCTGCTCTTCTTTTGTATCGGAATCAGATTTCTTTTCACCGTTTTCACTTCCACAAGCTGTAAGGGAAAACAGCATACCTATTGCCAGAATTAATGATAATATTTTTTTCATAGTAAAAATCTCCTCATAAATTTATTGCTTATCGTTATCGTCAAATATATCTCCGCATTCAGGACAGAATTTCGGAGGATTGTGGGGATCTTCAGGTTCCCAGCCGCATTTATCGCATTTAAAAAGGGGTGCGTCAGCCGGTTTCTTTGCTCCGCAGTTCTGGCAGAACTTGCCTTTATTTACCGTTCCACAGGAACAGGTCCAGCCGTCGGAATCCGCAGGCTTAGGAGAACCGCACTCAGGGCAGAATTTTCCGGTCGCCGTGGCTCCGCATTTACATTTCCACGCACCGGCCTGCACCGGCTCGGGTTTCTTTGAACCACATTCGGGGCAGAATTTTCCGCTTACTGTAGCTCCGCATGAGCATTTCCAGCTATCCGATGCCGGAGCTGCCGGAGCCGGCTGAGGCTGAGCTGCCTGCTGCTGTTGCTGTCCCATTGCAAACAGATTCTGTGCGTTCATACCGCCGCCTGCATTCATAGCCATTCCCATTCCCATAAATCCGGTCATTGCTCCGGCTTCATTGGAAGCTGCGGCTTTCATAGCGTCGGCCTGTGCTCCCACAAGGGTTGCACCTGCCATAGTAGGATCACGCATAACAGCTGTACGCTGAAGCTGTTTGATCATTTCGGCGTCTTCTTCCGGCAGGGTGACGGAACCTAATGCAATACTTACTACTTTAAGTCCTCTGAGTTCGCCCCATTTTGTTGAAAGAGCAACGTTCATAGCGTCTTCCAGCTCGGTATTATGGGAAACGATCTGATTAGGACGAAGTTCCAAATCGGAGAGCTTTCCGAATGCCGGCTGCAATGCACTGATAAATTCCGTTTTTAGCTGACCGTCAAGCTCTTCACGGGTATATTCCTGCTCAACATTTCCGCACACATTGGTATAAAACAACAGCGGATCGGCAATCTTGTAGGAATAAACGCCTGAGCAGCGAACAGAAACATCTACGTCCAATCCGATCTTTGAATCCACTACACGGAAAGGAATAGGATTAGGAGTGCCGAATTTATTATCAATTAATTCTTTTGTATTAAAATAATAAACACGCTGATCTTTACCGGTATCACCGCCGTAGGTGAAACGTTTGCCCATGGTTTTAAAGGTTTCTTTAATGCTTTCTCCCAAATTGCCTGCAAAGATAGACGGTTCAGTGGATGCATCATATGTAAATTCACCGGGTTCCGCACAAACTTCTACGACTTTGCCCTGCTCCACAATGATCATACACTGACCGTCAGCTACAGCAATACCTGAACCGTTGGAAATGATGTTATCGCTGCCTTTGGTATTGGAAGAACGTCCGCCGGTACGCTTCTGACCTTTGGTAACCATGACCTCTTTATCCATTGCCTCACAGTAGAAGAATTCTTTCCACTGATCTGCCAGCGTGCCGCCTAAGGCACCGATTCCTGCTTTAATAAGTCCCATTACTAAAACTCCCTTCAAAATATTTATTTTATATTCTTTCGACCAAAGCCGATTGTTTTCATCATATAAACACATCTTTAAACTTTCCTAAAAACGGCAAAGTCCGATAAGATGCTTATCCGTCACGGGACAGGGACATCTTGCCTAAATTATATTTACCGTCTTTAGGAAAGCGGGAACGGAGAAATATCTCCGTTCCCCTAAAATGCTTTATTAAGCAGACTTTTTGTTTTTTACTGCACCGATGATAAATAATACCGGCATTACCAAGCCCAAAAGGAATGAAAATACAGGGAAGCTGTCTCCGCCTACTACGGTAAGTATGCTTCCTGCAACGCTCAGAACTATTACAATAATACCCCAAGCAATACAAGTGCCTGCTTTTTCAGGACGCTTACAGTTTTTCACACCGAGGATACCTGTAACAAACTCTGCAACAGCACTAATCAGGCTCAATACTCCGGCGGTATATAAAAGTGCGGACGACATTTCTCCGCTGCTTATGTAAGCCAATGCAGCAATACCCAATATAGCAACAATGCTTACGATAAGTGCAATAGAGCCGAAGATTATCATCAGGATGCCTGTTACCTTGAGGAAACCGGAGCCCTTTGCTGTGTTGTTTTCCATAGAAAAACCTCCTAAAAATAAAAAAATATATAGCCAACGCCTGAAAGACGTTAGTTTCATTATAAATAATAATTTTTCACTTTTTCCTATCTAACTATAAAGGGTCGTTTTACGAATTTTTTAAAACATTTTACATTAAATTAACATAGATTTATTATACTAATGATGATCAGGCACTTGAAATAAATAAATCTTTATGATATAATTATGAATGTTCATATATAATAATGATATAAAAAGCTTGTGTTTAATTTAAATATCACATTAAAAATTATAACTTCTTTTTTTACTTTTGTCCCCACCTTAAAAGATGAAAAAAGTGTGGGATTTTATGCTTTTCAGCGAAAAGTGTGGGAAAAAGTGTGGGAAAATTATTTAGGAGAAAAAACATGAAAAAAACCATAACAGCCGTTTTTGCTTGTACTGTAATATCAATGCTACTTACGGCTTGCAATACTATCGACAATAAAACTGTAAATATTTCTTTTTTATATGGAATAACAGTCATATTTTCTTTAATACTATTAATTGCGTATTGCACAATGGTAAAGAAAAGAGATCTATGGTTTGTTTTGCTATACACATCTGTTCTTGTTGTCAACATAGGATATTTTGCACTTTCTATATCAAAAACTCTGGGAGAAGCCTTGCTTGCTAACCGAATAGCCTATTTAGGCTCGGTATTCTTACCTTTGTTTATGTTAATGATAATAATGAATTTATGTAAGTTAAAGCACAGTAAAATATTTTTCGGTATTTTATTGGTCATCGGAATCATTGTATTTTTGATTGCTGCAAGTCCGGGATATTTGACGATTTACTATAAATCCGCTACCATTGAATATGTAAACGGAATTACAACGCTGAAAAAAGTATACGGATCTCTTCACAGCGTTTACCTTATTTATTTAATAATGCACTTTATAATGATGACCGGAGTAATTGTATATTCTTCCATAGGAAACAGATCTGTTCCGCTCAAGCTTTCCCTTATTATTGCATCAATGGTTTTCGGTAATATTATTATATGGCTGACTGAACAGCTTATTGATGTTAATTTCGAGTTCCTTTCAATTTCATATATTATAACTGAAATGTTCCTTCTGTTACTGTACAGCATGCTGGAAGAAAATCATTATTTTGATATGTCGTCAGAAGATCATATCAGCGATAATACCGGGTCTGAGGATGACAGCGGAGTTCGGCAACACATTGAATCCGAGTCGGATAAAGACGACAATAATACGGCTGACAACGAAGAAAATGATTCAGGGATACTGTTGGAAAACTATGAATATTTCGTATCCAATTTAAGTACTTTAACTCCCACTGAAAATAAAATTTACGACCTATATTTGTCCGGAAAAAAGACAAAGGAGGTTCTGGATATCCTGGGTATAAAAGAAAACACTCTTAAATATCACAACAAAAACATTTACAGCAAGTTAGGAGTATCCTCACGAAAGCAGTTGTTACAATACGCTTCAATTAAAAAACAATAATATAAAACAGTACATAGCACGCTGATTGATTTCAGCGTGTTTTTTTATTTACTGTTACTGTGATTTTCTTATTCCCAATAGTTTTCCCATACTTTTTCCCACACTTTTCAGCGAAAAACATAAAATCCCACACCGATTTTTATCTTTTAAGGTGGGGACAAAAGCAAAAAAAGAAGTTATAATTTTAATGTGATAATTAAATAAATCGTTATGTAATAATGCTCTTTTGTGATCGGATTTTTTCAAACTACCCTTATGGATAGGGAAAACAAAAAAATTATGTATAATCACATTAACAACAGAGATATTTCACGATTATTTTGAAAGAGAGGTGCATAAAAAAATCATATACACAATTTGAAATCGGACACAATCATTCTCCCGTATACCGTCGGCGAGAGTATCAAAAATAATAAGGCGACAGCAAACACTATTTCAGGAGGTAAAAGAATATGAAAAAATTATTATCCACTATGATAGCATTGGTCATGCTATCATCAATAATCGGCATAATGCCGGCATCAGCATCAGGAAAATTTCAAAATATTGAGCTTGCAATAACAGGAACAAGCTCAAACGGCTTGCCTGTAGGCAAAACAATTCAATCGCCTAACGCCGCATTCAATGTAAAGTGTTTAGACAAAAACGGTTATGAATGGGAAGTGATATACAGCCAATATGTAACTTATTGGCAGGATTCCGACGGAACAAAAATAACCACGGGTCAAAATGTTAAAGCAAATTCATATTACACCTTGAATATAGGTGTACAGCCTATAGACGATGCTCCATGCGAAGATGATATTGATATCAATCAGGTAAAATCTATTACTTTAAACGGTGTTCCCCTCACCACATCTCAGTACAGAAGAGGAGAATTGGGAACATCAATTTATATAACGGCAAAATTCTGTTATGCAAATGTTACCGACGCAACAGGTGCAGGTTATTATTTTCCGAGAGAAACTGTTGCTGTAAAAGCCAATAATGCTCCCAGCGGTCAGCATTTTAAGAGCTGGCAAGGTGCATATGGACCGGGGGCAAAATATTCATTTGCTGTTGATTTCAATAATGCGTCTGCATCATCAACAACATTTATAATGCCGGCGACATCTCATAACTATATTAATCCTGTATATGAAGATCACACACCAACAACTATAAAAGGTACGGCAGCAACTTGTACAACAGCAGGAAAAACCGACGGCACAAAATGTTCTGTATGCGGAACAATTATTAAAGCACAGACACCTATTCCTGCAACAGGACACAAATATTCCACAACATGGACAATAGATAAAGCTCCAACCTGTACAACAGAGGGAAGCAAGTCACATCACTGCACAGTTTGCGGAGCAAAGAAAGATATCACACCTATTCCTGCAACAGGACATAATTATACTGAAACAGTGGTAAAACCTACTTATCTTGCAGGCGGTTATACCTTGCACAAGTGTTCGGTATGCGGTGACAGCTACAAAGACAACACAAAGCCAAAGCTTGTTCTGAGCAATGTATCCGGATTTAAAGTTTCGGCGACTAACGCAAGTGCAATAAAACTCACATGGAATAAAGTAAGCGGAGCAAACGGATATATTGTTTACCGTTATAACACATCGACCAAGAAATACAGCCGTATAGCAAAGGGCAATAATCTTTCATTTACCGATAAGAATCTCACATCGGGAACAAGCTATAAATATGCAATCAGAGCATACAAAACAGTAGACGGAAAAG
>JBJERB010000050.1:0-10892 GCA_051882055.1 Oscillospiraceae bacterium | reverse complement strand
TGGTGCAGAAGATGGGACTTGAACCCACACGACATTGCTGCCACAGGCACCTGAAGCCTGCGCGTCTGCCTATTCCGCCACTTCTGCATATTAAATAAAATTGTACCTGAAGCCTGCGCGTCTGCCCAGCATACAATAGTATGCTTGTCCGCACACACCTGCATATAAGAATTTGAAATTTTTACTCGGCCCAAATCCAAAAACCGAGGCGGACTTTTTTACAAGTAACTCCGCTTATATAAAAACGGTAACAAGACTTTTACAGCCCCGCCGTCCGTTCTGCCGAAATTAATTTCATAAAGCCTTTGTTTTTTGACAAAAGCCTGAAAACCGTTACGCCTAAAATCGTTACGCAAACAATTTCTCCCAATGCAACTTCTCCCACAGAAAGCCAGAAAGGCAATTTGAATACAAACCTTAATTCCGCCCCCACAAGCAATCCGTTAGCAATCACGGGAAACAGTGAACAAATTATCATTCTTATAAGACTGCCGTCTTTTCTGAAAACATATATAAGCACTGCTGAAATCAGCGTGGCAGATGTTCCCACAACAGTATCAATAAGCCCTACCGTACTGAAAACATTAGCAATGAAACAGCCAATAGTCAAAGCTATGATATAATCCTTGCTGAAAAAGCACAAAAGCATCAACGCTTCGGCTACTCTGAACTGAACAGCTCCATAGGACAAATCTGCTCCGATAATTGTTACAACCACATAAATCGCAGCAACAGCTCCGATTTTTGCAATTCTTTCCGCATTAAATTTAGACATATGAATATCTCCTTGTTTTTATTAGCGAGTGGTTGATCTGGGATACACTCGTATTTAATTTATTTAGAGAGGAGAGGTTCTCTCTCCTCTCTGATTTGTTTAATTAAGCCTTGCCGATTGAACCGAAAAGCTCCATTTTCTCTTTTACTGTAGCCTTGATAGCCTCAAATCCGGGAGCAAGAAGTTTTCTTGGGTCAAAGCCTTTGCCCTGAAGATCTTTACCCTCTTCAATGTACTTTCTTGTAGCTTCGGCAAATGAAAGCTGGCACTCAGTATTAACATTGATTTTTGCAACACCCAGTGAAATTGCTTTCTTGATCATGTCAGCAGGGATTCCTGTACCGCCATGAAGTACCAAAGGCATATCGCCAACTTTTTCCTTAACAGCAGCCAGTGTCTCAAACGAAAGACCTGCCCAGTTTTCAGGATACTTACCGTGGATATTTCCGATACCTGCTGCAAGCATTGTAACGCCCAAGTCAGCGATAGCTTTGCATTCGTCGGGATCAGCACATTCACCTGCACCGATAACGCCGTCTTCCTCACCGCCGATAGAACCAACTTCGGCTTCAAGTGAAATACCGAGAACGTCGCATGTGTTTACAAGTGCTGTGGTTTTAGCAATGTTCTCTTCAATAGGGTAATGAGAACCGTCGAACATGATTGATGAGAAACCTGCATTTATACAAGCCTTTGCACCTTCAAATGTTCCGTGGTCAAGATGAAGAGCAACAGGAACAGTAATATTGAGTTCCTCAATCATTCCCTTAACCATTCCTACAACAGTTTTATATCCTGTCATATATTTTCCTGCACCTTCGGAAACACCTAAAATTACAGGAGATTTCAATTCTTCAGCAGTAAGAAGAATAGCCTTTGTCCATTCAAGGTTATTGATGTTGAACTGACCAACGGCATATTTACCTTCAATAGCCTTTGTCAGCATGTCCTTTGCAGAAACTAACATTTTAACACCCTCCATTTATTTTAACAACTTTATATATTATACTCTCTTTTCGCAAAAATTGCAAGAGAGTTTTCTTTATTTAACATTTGCATTATGATTTTTTCACAATTTATATATAACTTATATAACTAAGGCAAGCCCATTTTAGAAACTTTATGCAATCCTAATTCTCATACATTTTTATTATTTTAAGAGCAACGTCTTTCTTTGTACATCTGGTATCCATCGCCTGCTTTTCAATGTAACGATGAGCCTGCTGCTCGCTGAAATTCAGATACTGCATGAGAGCGAATTTTGCCCTGTTTATAATCCTAATTTCCTCAAGCTTTTTATGTAATTTTAAATTCTCGGACTGCAATCCCAAAAGCCGTTTTCTCGAAGCACTGATGAACCTCAGCGAATGATGAAAAACACTTCTGCTCAAAGGCTTTGGTATAACCATTACACCAAGGTCCTCCACACGCTCGCTGACGGCGTCGGCATTATCGCTTTTCACTATCATAACGCAGCTTGCCATTGATGAATCGGAAATAAGCTCTGCAAGCTCAAAGCCATATTCATCCGGCAGCGGACAATTTATAATTACTGCGTCATAATCATTTTCCGCCGCTATCTTTCTTGCCTCCAGCCCGGAGTTGATCAAAGAAAGACTGCATTGGGGGAAAACATCCTTTACAAGACCCACCATTGCTGCGGAGGCTTTTTCATTGCCTGACACAATCAATATTTTATCCATAGAATCTTCCCTTCCCTGAACGCACTGAATATCAACATTTATTTTTACAGGGAGAAGAAATATTTATTCGTTTCAAACTCTTCTTTATCCGCAGCCTGCTCCAGCTCTTCCCATGCGTTTCGTTTTCCTTTTACAAAGTAGTTCAAAACCGATTCGGGCAAGCATTTCTTCATAAAATCACTGCTTTCAGCCAGGTCGGCGGCGTCTTTTAATGTGGACGGAAGCTGTCCCAGCATAGACAATTCACTGCTGTCTGAATTTCTTATATCAAAATCACATGGCCGGAAAACTTCAACGTCCTTTTCGATTCCGTCCATACAAGCATAAATCAGCAGTCCCAAAGTAAAATAAGGATTGCAGGTATTATCCGGGGATCGCAGAATTATATCCGCCTCTTCGCTGTCGCTGAAGCGGGCTTTGATAAGCTGAGGGAAATTTTTTTGAGTCCATGAAATATACAGCGGTGCAAGACTTCTTCCGAAGCGGGCATATGAATTTGTGGTACTGTTAAAGAACAAAGTCATTTCCGCAGCATGCTCAATAATTCCGGTAATCATTTTTCCGGCTTCAACCAGTTTATTACCCAAAGTCTTTCTGAAAATATTCTTTCCGTTTTTTATGCAGGAAATATATATTTGCAGACCGCTTCCGCATTTATCCGGCAGCGGCTTAGGCATAAATGTTGCATACATTCCGTTTCGTGAAGCTATTGTCTTTACAACATTTTTAAAAGTTATAAGATTATCTGCCGCATTAATCGGATTGGAGCTTTGAAAATCTATCTCGTTCTGTCCGGGGCCGCTTTCATGACGGGAGCTTTCAGGAATGATATCCATTTTTTCAAGGGTAAGGCAGATATCACGTCTTAAATTCTCTCCTCTGTCAATAGGAGCCGCATCGCAGTAGCCCGCATAATCATGAGGAATTTTTGTTGCCTTTCCGTTTTCATCCGTTTCAAAAACATAGAATTCACAGGAGGTTCCGAACATAAAGTAATAACCTTTTGAACGTGCATATTCCACAGCGTCGGAAAGGAATTTCCTGCTGTCTCCTTCAAAAGGAGTACCGTCGCTTTTTCTGATATAGCAGAAAAATCTGATAACCCTTCCCTGCTGAGGTCTCCACGGGAGCAGTGCAAGGGTATTGAGATCCGGATATAACCTCAGATCCCCGTCGGTAACATTCATGAATCCGCTTACTTTTGAAGCGTCAAAGGCAAGTCCGTTTGCAAAAACTTTAGACAAATCGCTTGATATTATGGAAATTGTTTTCAGCTGACCGTATATATCACAGAACATCAGCTTTACAAATTTTACATCGTTTTCTTCTACGAACTGTAAAACTTCCCTTTCGGTATATTTCATATTCACACCGTTCCTTTCCAAGACCTTTTTCAATGTTTTGAATTATCGGACAATTCAATTTATTTTAATAATTATAGCACATTAATAATATCGTGTAAAGTCTAAAAACAATGCTATTTTATTAAAATATATATAGAATTTTAATAAATTTGTATAATTTGCAAAGCAACAATACAAATACTTATAAGAATTTGTTTAATTTGATATTGACAAAGCTTCAGTGTTAATGGTATATTAATAGTAGCATTTTAATATGTGGATTTTTCAGAAGCTATACAATAATATTTGACATTAACTGTTCGGCGTAAAATTTATCGCCTGACAGCATGCCAAAGAGCTATCAGCTTCAACAGAAAGGAATTGATTGACAGTATGAAAATCAAAAAGGTTTTGGCTTTTGCTGTTGCTTCCGTAATGACAGCTTCATGTTTTGCAAGCTGCGGCAGCAGTGAGAAAAAAGAAAGCAACGAAATCGTAATCGGCGGAAGCGGTCCTCTTACAGGAGATGCAGCACAGTACGGTAACGCAGTTAAAAATGCAACCGAGCTGGCAGTTAAGGAAATAAACGACAAGGGCGGCGTAAACGGACAGAAGCTCAAGCTCGTTTTTGAAGACGATGAAGCAGACCCCGGCGACAAGGCTGTAAACGCATACAACTCATTAAAGGATAAAGGAATGCAGATCTTTTTGGGTACAGTTACAACAGGTTCTTGCCTTGCAGTAACTGATAAATCAAAATCGGACAGCATTTTCCAGATCACACCTTCCGCATCTGCAGCAGACGTTGTTAAAAACGATAACTGCTTCCAGATTTGCTTTACAGACCCTAACCAGGGAAAAGCTTCGGCAGACTACATTGCAGACAACAACATTGCAAAGAAAATTGCCGTAATTTACGACAGCTCTGACGCATATTCAACAGGTATTTTTAACACATTCAAATCTGAAGCTGAAGCTAAAGGCCTTGAGCTTGTTGCTGAACAGTCATTTACAAAAGACAGTAAAACAGACTTCTCAGCACAGATCAGTGCCGCTAAAACTGCTGGTGCAGAACTCGTATTCCTGCCAATTTATTATCAGCAGGCTTCATTGATTCTTTCACAGTGTAAATCAGCTGATTACGCACCTAAGTTCTTCGGCTGCGACGGTCTTGACGGTATCCTCGGCACAAAGAACTTTGATACATCTCTTGCAGAAGGCGTAATGCTTCTGACTCCGTTTGCTGCTGATGAAGACGATCAGGCTACTCAGGATTTCGTTTCAGCATACAAGGCTGCTTACAACAACGAAATCCCTAACCAGTTTGCCGCTGACGCTTACGACGGTGTACACATTATCGCAAAGCTTATCGAACAGGAAAAGATTACAGGCGATATGGACGCAGCTGAAATCTGTGAAAAGCTTACAGCAGCAATTTCAGATTCAAGCTTCTCATATGACGGTCTTACAGGTGACGGCATGACATGGCAGAAAACAGGAGAAGTTTCAAAGAATCCTAAGGCTGTTGTAATTAAGGACGGTCAGTATTCAGCACTTCAGTAATATTTTTCTTATAATTTATACTTAAGAGCTTATTCAAAAACCGATGGCGGATTTGTCATCGGTTTTTTGTTTGTTTTTATTGCAATTAATAAAAGAATGTGTTATAATTAATTTATATATTTTTTATCTGAAAAGAGAGGATGTTCTCTATGGGGTTTTTAAACAATCTTATAAACGGAATAAGTCTTGGAAGTATATATGCGGTTATTGCTTTGGGATATACTTTGGTTTACGGAATTGCCAAAATGCTTAACTTCGCTCACGGCGATGTTATCATGGTTGGCGGATATGTTGTTTTCGTATCAATGACCTCCCTAAACCTTAATCCGTGGATTTCTATTTTACTTTCTGTTATTGCCTGCACGCTTCTGGGAATCGTAATTGAAAAAGTCGCATATAAGCCCCTGAGGCAGGCAACGTCTTTGGCTGTACTTATTACTGCAATAGGCGTCAGCTATTTTTTACAGAACATGGCTTTGCTGATTTTCGGTGCAAGACCCGTAAACTTCACATCTGTTGTCAATGTCCCCAGCATCAAGCTGTTTGACGGACAAATTGTTATCGCAGGAGAAACCTCAGTAGCAATAGTAGTTTCTGTATTAATTGTGATCGGACTTTCATTATTTATAAATAAGACTAAAAGCGGACGTGCTATGCTTGCCGTTTCCGAAGACAAAAATGCAGCCCAGCTCATGGGTGTAAACATAAACAGCACTATTTCTCTTACCTTTGCCATTGGTTCGGGACTTGCCGCAATCGCAGGAGTTCTCCTTTGCTCGGCATATCCGACTCTTTCAAACACCACGGGAGCAATGCCCGGTATCAAGGCTTTTGTAGCTGCAGTTTTCGGCGGAATCGGTTCAATCCCCGGAGCTATGATTGGCGGTATTTTAATCGGAGTTATTGAGATTCTGGGAAGAGCTTATATATCGCCTCAGCTTGCCGACGCTATTGTTTTCGCAGTTCTGATACTTGTACTTATGATTAAGCCAACAGGTATTCTTGGCAAAAAGATAAACGAAAAAGTTTAAATAATCTGAAAGGAACGGTTTTCGGATGAAGTCTAAATTAATTAAACCACAGACTCGTAAAAGTTTTATCACATACGGAATGGTTATCGCAGCATTTATTATAATGCAGATCCTTGTTGCAACAGGCAGTATTTCAAGCATGCTTAAAGATTTGCTTGTGCCTTTATGCGTATATTCAATACTTGCCGTTTCCCTGAACCTGACTGTAGGAATTCTCGGTGAGCTTAGCCTTGGACAGGCGGGATTTATGTGCATAGGTGCTTATACAAGTGCTATTTTCTCAATTACAACAGCTGATTCTATTGCACAGCCTTTTGTCCGCTTTGTACTTGCTTTGCTGGTAGGCGGAATCTGTGCTGCAATTTTCGGAATACTGATCGGTATACCGGTTTTGCGTCTGAGAGGAGATTACCTCGCCATTGTAACCCTGGCATTCGGTGAAATCATAAAAAATGTTTTTGCCGCAATTTATCTGGGCTATGACGACAGCGGTATCCACATATCTTTAAAAAGTGCAAGTGACATGGGACTTGCCACAGACGGCAAAACACTTATCAACGGAGCCTTAGGCATCAGCGGTATGCCTAATGACTCAACTTTTACCATAGCGTTTGTTGTTCTTCTTTTAACGCTTATTTTATCCTATAATTTCATTAATTCTCGTACGGGACGTGCGGTAATGTCCATCAGAGATAACAGAATCGCAGCCGAATCTGTAGGACTTAACATAACAAAATTCAAGCTTATTACATTTGCTCTCACAGCTTTCCTTGCAGGCATTGCAGGAGCGTTGTATTCTCACAATTACTCCACCTTGCAGGCTTCAAAGTTTGATTATAACCTATCCATACTTATACTCGTATTTGTCGTACTTGGCGGAATCGGAAACATCAGAGGAAGCGTTATCGCAGCGGTGGTTCTTGTTCTTCTACCGGAGCTTCTGAGAAGCATAAGCGGATACCGTATGCTCATCTATTCAATCGTTCTTATTGTTATGATGATCATGACATCAAATGCGACTGTAAAATCATATATCGAAAATTACACCGATAAAACAAAGGCTTTCTTTAAACGAACTTTTTCACGTAAAGCAAAGGAGGTAAAATAGCCATGGCACTTTTAGAGGTTAAAAATCTTGGTATATCCTTTGGCGGACTCCGTGCGGTAGACGAATTTAATGTCAAAATAGAAAAAGGAGCTCTTTACGGTCTTATCGGACCTAACGGTGCAGGTAAAACTACCATATTCAATCTGTTGACAGGTGTGTATAAGCCCACCGATGGCACAATTATTCTCGACGGTAAAAATATTACAGGGAAAAACACAATACACATAAACAGATACGGCATTGCCCGTACTTTCCAGAACATTCGTCTCTTCAACGAGCTTAGCGTTATTGACAATGTAAAGGTAGGGCTTCAAAATCATTACAAATACAGTACTGCCGAGGGAATTTTCAGACTGCCCCGCTTTTTCAAAAAGGAAAAAGCTATGGACGAAAAGGCTATGGAGCTGTTAAAGGTATTTGACCTTGATAATGAAGCATACCTCCCCGCTTCAGGGCTTCCTTACGGTAAACAGCGTAAGTTGGAAATTGCCAGAGCATTGGCAACCAAACCCAAGCTGCTGCTGCTTGATGAACCGGCTGCGGGCATGAACCCAAACGAAACTGCGGAACTTATGGAAACTATCAGATTTGTAAGAGATAACTTCGACATGACGATCTTACTTATCGAGCATGACATGAGCCTTGTTTCCGGCATATGTGAAAAGTTATCCGTACTTAATTTCGGACGGCTTCTCTGTGAAGGCAAAACTTCTGAAGTTTTAAGCAATCCGGAAGTTATCAAAGCATATCTTGGAGATTAAGGAGGGTACGCAAAATGGCTTTTTTGGAAATCAAAGATTTGGCGGTCAACTACGGAATGATTACAGCCCTCAAGGGTATTTCCTTTGAAGTAAACAAAGGAGAAGTTATCGCACTTATCGGTGCAAACGGAGCAGGAAAAACCACTACTCTTCACACAATAACAGGCTTGATCCCTGCGAAACACGGTTCAATTATATTTGACGGAACAGATATTACAAAAATGCCTGCTCACAAAATCGTAAAAATGGGCATGGCTCACGTTCCGGAGGGACGACGCATATTCCAGAACCTCACTGTTCTTGACAACCTGAAGCTGGGAGCCTTTACAAGAAAGGACAAGGATGGCATTGCAAAGGATCTGAAAATGGTTTATGAGCGTTTTCCACGTCTTGCTGAAAGAAAATCACAGATCGCTGGTACTCTTTCAGGCGGAGAACAGCAGATGCTTGCCATGGGCAGAGCGTTGATGTCACGCCCCAGCATTATTGTTATGGACGAACCGTCAATGGGACTTTCACCTATTTTAGTAAGTGAAATATTCGACATTATTCAGTCAATCAGAGAAAGCGGAACTACCGTTTTGCTGGTTGAACAGAATGCAAAAAAGGCATTAGCCATTGCAGACAGAGCTTATGTTCTTGAAACAGGTAAAATTGTACTTTCAGGCAAAGCGTCGGATCTTATCAACGATGAATCGGTAAAGAAGGCTTACTTAGGGGAATAAAATATTCCTGCTTAAAGTCACATACAATATTGACAGGAGGTTTTGAATTATGGCTCGTATCATTACCATTGCAAGACAGATGGGCAGCGGAGGAAGAACCATCGGGAAAATGCTGTCCCAGACGCTGAACATCAAGTACTATGACAAAGATCTTATAAAGCTTGCCAGTGATGAAAGCGGAATCAACGAACGCTTTTTCGGCTTAGTGGACGAGAAAATAAAAGGCGGATTTTTACGCAGGAAGTCCATATACAAGGGAGACATATTAACCCCTGACAATCCTGATTTCACCTCTGATGAAAACCTTTTTAATTATCAGGCAAAGGTAATAAAACAGCTTGCGGAAAAAGAACCTGCAGTTATTGTAGGAAGATGCGCAGATTACATTTTAAAAGACAAAGACGATGTTATAAAAGTCTTTATTTACTCTGACAGAAGCACTGCTGTTAAAAATGTTATTGATATGTACGGCGTTTCAGAGAAAGAAGCCGTCCGGATAATTGAAAAAGCGGACAAAGACCGCAGTGAATATTATCGTCATTTCACCGGAAGCGACTGGGAAAATGCAAAGAACTACAATTTATGTCTTGACACAAGCCGTATATCTTATGAAAAGTGCGTAGACATAATAAAAGGATATATTGAAATAATCGACAAATAAAAAGACAGGGAGCATGAAAAAGTCATGCTCCCTTTATCAATGCTGTTTTTTATCAAAACTTGGATTAAACGCATAGAAATTCTTTGCGTCCAGCATATCCTGAATCATTCTCAGGCCTTCGCCGAACCTCTGGAAATGCACAATTTCTCTTTCCCTCAGGAATTTAATCGGATCACGCACGTCGGGATCGTCTGCCAGTCGCAGAATATTATCATATGTGGTGCGTGCTTTTTGCTCTGCCGCAAGATCCTCATGCAGGTCTGTCAGCGGATCTCCTGTACTCTGGAAAGTACTTGCCGAAAACGGCACTCCCGAAGCGGCTATTGGGTACACTCCTGTTGTATGGTCTACAAAATAGGTATCAAATCCGCTTTCTTTTATCTCTTTTAATGATAAATTTCTTGTAAGCTGATACAATATTGCAGACACAATTTCCATATGGGCGAGTTCTTCGGTTCCGATATCTGTCAGTATTGCCTGAACTTCTCGGCAGGGAGCTGTGTAGCGTTGACTTAAATATCTGAGTGCTGCTCCTGTTTCACCGTCAGGTCCGCCCAGCTGGCTTATAATTACCTTTGCCAACGCAGGGTTGGGATTCTTAATGTTAACGGGATATTCAAGCTTTTTTTCATATTGCCACATTAACTTTCACCTCTTTCCCATGGGAAAGGAGTCGTAACCCATTCCCACTTCTTTGAACTGCCGGAAGCCCTTGCCGTTAAAGGACCGAACTTTTCTTCATACTCTTTTACTGCTGATTCATGAGCTTTTTTATGCTCTTCAAAGTATTCAAGACCGTTTTTGCAGGTAGGGTGACTGTCAAGATAAAGATTAGCTTCAACCAAAGCAAAAGCGGTTGCCTGAACCTTACGCATTAATCTCTGTTTTTCAGTCATTGCCACGGCGAAAAGCCTCCTCTCCTATAAACGGTTTGTCTAATGACGGGAATACCGTTCCCCTGGATAAACCCACTGCCATATCATACGGTTTTTCCCATGATTGAAAAGGTACATACGCCATGGCAACAGGAGTTTCTTCAGGGAATTTTCCTATGGGCTGAGGACAGTTTTTTGTATCCGCCGGCATAACGTTGTCCTCGGCGTCCAGGATTTTACCGAGTATTCCGCTTTCGTAAAAATCCATTGAAATCTCTCCTTAAATCATATTTTGTTGTAAATTGTCGTATCGCTTTATTATATGTCTTTCTTTGCATTACGGTTAC
>JBJERB010000049.1:0-11091 GCA_051882055.1 Oscillospiraceae bacterium | reverse complement strand
TTTTAATGACCCGTCTGTGAAATCAGAGATTAGACATCAGAAGCCTGAATTATTTCGTAGGGGTACACACGCTTGCACCCATACAGAGAAATCGTTTTATAATATCTGACGGAACGTCGGGGACTTAACGGTCACGGCACGCCGTGACCCTACACAGCGGGGTCAACACTTTTTACCATAACAAATTGATATCGTGACATCGCCCGTCCGGCGTTATGACATCGGCAATTAAAATCTTTGTGTTCTTTCCATAGCGGGGTCAAAACTTTGTACCACAACAAATTGATATCGTGACATCGCCCGTCCGGCGTTAGGCCCCCGTCCGGGCTAAGACCATTTTAACATTTATAATGTGTTATGTCAAATAAAAAAGCACCCGGATTTCGGGTGCTTTTATGTATATAATATTAGAAATCAACTTCTGTGTCATAGTAACAGCATTTAAGCAGCTTTTCCATTTCTTCCTGGCTTGGCTGACGGGGATTTGAACTTGTGCATGCGTCGCCGATTGCGTTCTTTGCAATCTCCGGAAGTCTCTCAAGGAATACTTCTTCGGGAACAAATCCGTTTTCTGTCGGATAGCTGTCCGGTCCGTAATTCTTGATGCAGTGTGGAATGTTAAGCTCTTCGTTCATGCCACGGAGATATTTGATAAGAAGTTCAACCTTTTCATCGTCGTTTGAACCGCCGAGGTGCATATAATCAGCAATAACACCGTAACGCTTTTTAGCTGTTTCGTCTTTAGCATTGAAAGCAATAACCTTCGGCAGATACATTGCGTTAGCAGCACCGTGGATAATGTGAGCGCCGTAATCAGCAAATGCAGCACCTGTTTTGTGTGCCATTGAGTGAACGATACCCAGCAGGGCGTTTGAGAATGCCATACCTGCAAGGCACTGAGCGTCATGCATTCTGTCTCTTGAATCCATGTCACCGTTGTATGACTTGATAAGATCAGCCTGAATCATTTCAATAGCGTGAATTGCCAATGGGTCTGTATAAGCACAGTTAGCAGTGGAAACATAAGCTTCAATAGCGTGTGTGATAGCGTCCATGCCTGTGTGAGCAACCAGTTTCTTTGGCATTGTTTCAGCAAGCTCAGGATCAACGATTGCAACGTCAGGAGTGATCTCAAAGTCAGCTATAGGATATTTGATACCCTTGTCATAGTCTGTTATGATTGAGAATGCAGTAACCTCGGTTGCTGTGCCTGAAGTTGATGAAATAGCACAGAAATGAGCTTTTTTACGAAGCTCCGGAATACCGAAAACTTTACACATGTCTTCAAATGTGCAGTCAGGATATTCATATTTGATCCACATAGCTTTTGCAGCGTCGATAGGCGAACCTCCGCCGATTGCAACGATCCAGTCAGGTTCGAATTCTGCCATTGCAGCAGCACCCTTCATTACTGTGGTTACTGAAGGATCCGGCTCAACGCCTTCATATAATGCAACTTCCATTCCGGCTTCTTTCAGATAATCCTCAGCTTTCTGAAGAAATCCGAAACGCTTCATTGAACCGCCGCCGACAACGATCATTGCTTTTTTACCTTTTAAAGTTTTAAGGTTTTCCAAAGCACCTTTTCCATGATACAAATCTCTTGGTAGTGTAAATCTTCCCATTGTAAAGACCTCCTAAAAAATCTGTTAATTTCAACAAAAGACTGTATTATATTTATGTAAAATACACAAAACAGCCTTATTTGTTTGATTTTATTATAGCATAATTACCATGACAAACTTATGGTGTGTTTATGAACTATTTGTTAACTGGCGATTTTTATATGGCGTATATACTTTTAAGAATATGAAAATTTAATTTATAAATAATTTGTAAAAAATGCTTGACAAAGGTTTTTAGATGCTGTATACTAATGGAGTATGCTGACATAGTGTGCGATATTATGCCTAAGCGTATAGTTTTGCGGAAAGGAGAGAGAAGATTGCCAACCTTTAACCAGTTAGTAAGAAAGGGAAGAAATGTCCTCGAGACAAAATCAACAGCACCTGCTCTTCAGAAGGGTTATAACTCAAAGAAGAAAGTCGCTATTGATCAGAGCTGTCCTCAGAAGCGTGGAGTTTGCACGGCAGTAAGAACTGCTACACCTAAAAAACCAAACTCAGCTATGAGAAAGATTGCCAGAGTTAAGCTCACAAACGGCAACGAAGTTACAGCTTATATTCCGGGTATCGGACATAATCTTCAGGAGCATAGCGTAGTTATGATCAGAGGCGGACGTGTTAAGGACCTCCCCGGTGTGCGTTATCACATTATCAGAGGTACTCTGGACGCTCAGGGCGTTGCAAACAGAATGCAGGCAAGATCAAAGTACGGTGCTAAAAGACCTAAGGCAGGAAAATAAAATACTTGCAGTGGGGTAAGAAAATTTAAGGTAAAAACTCATTGTCGCAACTGCGAAGACCACAGTTAGTGCAGAGAGATTTGATATAAATAGGGCAATAGCTCTGTTTTTGTTAAACTTCTGCCGGTAACTGACGGGGCTACAGCATAGGGCTGTAGAGCGAGTACCTATGAATTCATTTTTGTGAAGGAGGGAATTAAAGTGCCAAGAAGAGGCAGAGTTTCAAAAAGAGACGTATTGCTCGATCCTGTATACAATTCAAAGCTTGTTACACGTCTTGTAAACAACATCATGTTGGACGGCAAGAAGGGTGTAGCTCAGAAGATTGTTTACGGAGCATTTGAAATCGTTGAAGAAAAGACAGGACGTCCTGCTTTGGAAGTTTTTGAAGAGGCTATGAATAATATCATGCCTGAGCTGGAGGTTAAGGCTCGCCGTGTGGGCGGTGCAACTTACCAGGTTCCGATGGAGGTTAGACCTGACAGACGTCAGACATTGGGTCTGAGATGGATAACAAAGTATTCTCGTGAAAGAAACGAAGATACAATGAAAGAAAGACTTGCAGCAGAAATCCTCGACGCTCTTAACGGCGTGGGCGGTTCTTGCAAGAAGCGTGACGATACACATAAAATGGCTGAAGCTAATAAGGCTTTTGCACATTACAGATGGTAATTACGGTATAAATAGGATTACAGCGTGAAAAAATAATTTTCATGCAGCGTTTTTTGAGCCATATTATATATAGTATATAAAACCGGCTTGGATCACGCAGAAAGGTATGGAGGATATTATGGCAAGAGATTGTTCTTTGCAGGATACCAGAAATATTGGTATCATGGCGCATATTGACGCCGGAAAAACAACAACTACCGAGCGTATCCTGTTTTATGCTGGCGTAAACCACAAAATGGGAGAAACTCATGACGGTGCTTCCACAATGGACTGGATGGCTCAGGAAAAAGAAAGAGGTATTACAATTACTTCTGCTGCCACCACCTGCTATTGGAAGAAGCATAGACTTAATATTATTGATACTCCGGGGCACGTTGACTTTACAGTTGAAGTACAGCGTTCGCTTAGAGTCCTTGACGGTTCGGTAACTGTTCTTTGTGCTAAGGGCGGTGTTGAACCTCAGACAGAAACTGTTTGGAGACAGGCAGACGATTACATGGTACCGAGAATGGTATATGTAAACAAGATGGATATTATGGGTGCAGATTTCTATAATGTAGTAAATATGCTTCATGAAAGACTCCATTGTAATGCAGTTCCAATTCAGCTTCCGATCGGTGCTGAAGAGGACTTCAAGGGAATTATCGACCTGCTTGAAATGAAGGCTTATATCTATACAAACGATCTGGGTACCGATATCGAAGTTACCGATATCCCTGCCGATATGCAGGAAAAGGCTGAACAGTATCGTACTGACCTTCTTGAACATCTCGCAGAAGTTGACGAGGATATCATGGAAAAATATTTCGCTGAAGAAGAAATTTCTATCGACGAAATGAAAAAGGTAATCAGACGTTCCACAATTAACAATACTATGGTTCCTGTTACTTGCGGTACTTCTTATAAGAACAAGGGCGTACAGAAGCTTCTTGACGCTATTGTTGACTATATGCCGGCTCCTATAGATGTTCCTCATATCAAGGGAATTAACCCGGAAACAGATGAAGAGATCGAAAAGGTATCTTCAGATGATGAACCGTTTGCTGCTTTGGCATTTAAAATTGCAACAGACCCGTTTGTAGGTAAACTTTGCTTCTTCAGAGTTTACTCAGGTGTTCTTAAAGCAGGCTCAAACGTATATAACGCTTCTAAGGATAAAAATGAGAGAATCGGACGTATCCTTCAGATGCACTCTAACCAGAGAAAGGATATCGAGGAGGTTTACGCAGGCGATATCGCTGCTGCCGTAGGTCTTAAGTATACAACAACAGGTGATACTCTTTGTGATGAAAAGAACCCTGTAATCCTCGAATCCATGGAATTCCCTGAGCCTGTTATCCAGTTGGCTATCGAGCCTAAGACTAAAGCAGGTCAGGAGAAAATGGGTCTTGCTCTTGCTAAGCTTGCAGAAGAAGACCCCACATTCAGAACCTATACTGACGATGAAACAGGACAGACAATTATTGCCGGAATGGGCGAGCTTCATCTTGAAATTATCGTAGACAGACTTCTCCGTGAATTCAAAGTAGAAGCAAACGTTGGTGCTCCTCAGGTTTCTTATAAGGAAACAATCAAGACGAATGCCGATGTTGACCATAAGTATGCAAGACAGTCCGGTGGTAAAGGTCAGTACGGTCATGTTAAGATCAAGGTTGAGCCTAACGAGTCCGGTAAGGGATATGAATTTATCAACAATATCGTCGGCGGTGCTATTCCTAAGGAATATATCCCTGCAGTTGATGCAGGTATCAAGGGAGCAATGCAGACAGGTGTTCTCGCAGGTTATCCTGTAGTTGACGTAAAGGTAACTCTTTACGATGGTTCATACCACGAAGTTGACTCATCTGAAATGGCATTCAAGATCGCCGGTTCTATGGCGTTCAAGGAAGCTATGAAGAAGGCAAGCCCTGTAATTCTTGAGCCTATCATGAAGGTAAGCGTTATTGCACCTGATGATTATTTAGGTACTGTTATCGGCGACCTTAACTCTCGTCGTGGTCAGATTCTTGGCCAGGAGCAGAGAACAGGTGCTGTTCAGGTTGACGCATTGGTTCCTCTGTCAGAAATGTTCGGTTATTCTAATGACCTTCGTTCAAAGACTCAGGGCCGTGGACAGTATTCGATGGAGCCTCATAGCTATATCGAGCTGCCGAAATCACTTGCTGAGAAGATTATGGCTCAGAGAAATAAAGAGAATTAATTTATAATTTTTTCTCAAAACTATTGCAAAGTTAGGAAATATCTGATATAATGGTACTACGGTATGTTTATCAGAACAATAATAATTATTAAGGAGGAAAATTCCTATGGCAAAGGCACATTTCGAAAGAACTAAACCCCATGTAAACATTGGTACTATCGGTCACGTTGACCATGGTAAAACAACTCTTACCGCTGCTATCACAAAGACTCTTGCTATGAAGGGTCAGGCTCAGTACGAAGCTTACGATATGATCGATAAGGCTCCTGAAGAGAGAGAGCGTGGTATCACAATCAATACAGCTCACGTTGAGTATGAAACAGACAAGCGTCACTATGCACACGTTGACTGCCCTGGACATGCTGACTACGTTAAGAACATGATCACAGGTGCTGCTCAGATGGACGGTGCTATCCTCGTAGTTGCTGCTTCAGACGGCCCTATGGCTCAGACAAGAGAGCATTTGCTCCTCGCTCGTCAGGTTGGCGTTCCTTCAATCGTTGTATTCATGAACAAAGCTGACCAGGTTGACGATGAAGAGCTTCTCGAACTCGTTGAAATGGATATCAGAGAGCTTCTTGATAAGTATGAATTCCCCGGCGATGATACACCTATCATCAAGGGTTCTGCTCTTGCTGCTCTTAATGCTCCTAACGATCTTTCAGATCCTGCATATGCTCCTATCCTTGAATTGATGGACGCTGTAGACGATTTCATTCCTACACCTGACCGTAAGGCAGATCTTCCTTTCTTGATGCCTGTTGAAGACGTATTCACAATCACAGGTCGTGGTACAGTTGCTACAGGTAGAGTTGAAAGAGGTCAGCTCAACACAGGTGATGAAGTTGAAATCATCGGTCTTACAGAAGAAAGAGCTAAGACAGTTGTAACAGGTATCGAAATGTTCAGAAAGATTCTTGATTACGCTGAGGCAGGCGACAATATCGGTGCTTTGCTCCGTGGTATTCAGAGATCTGATATCGAAAGAGGACAGGTTCTTTGTAAGCCAGGCTCAATTCACCCATATACAAAGTTCTCAGGACAGGTTTACGTTCTGAAGAAAGAAGAAGGCGGACGTCATACTCCTTTCTTTAACAACTACAGACCTCAGTTCTATTTCAGAACAACTGACGTTACAGGCGTTATTACACTTCCTGCTGATAAGGAAATGTGCATGCCTGGTGATAACGTAGCTATGGACGTTGAACTTATCACTCCTATCGCTATCGAAGAAGGTCTCCGTTTCGCTATCCGTGAGGGTGGTAGAACAGTTGGTTCAGGCGTTGTTACTGCTGTTAGAGACTAATTCTTGTATTTGAATAATAATTAACCGCTGTCGCTTTGACGGCGGTTTTTTATTGACATTTGTCAACTCTTGATGTATACTTAATTTATTGATTAAGGAGAAATATATGGAGTTTGAGAGAGAAAACTTTTATATGACTATAGCTCTTGAGCTTGCTAAAAAAGCTGCCGAGATAGGTGAAGTCCCGGTGGGAGCGGTAGTTGTGAAAAAATCCACAGGTGAAATTGTGGGTGAGGGCTACAATAAACGTGAAACCGGCAAGGATTCTCTTGCCCATGCCGAGATAATAGCTATTGATAAAGCAAGTAAACGACTGGGCGGCTGGCGGCTGATTGACTGTGAGCTGTATGTTACATTGGAACCTTGTCCAATGTGTGCAGGAGCTGTAATAAATTCAAGGATTGAAAGAGTGGTTTTCGGCGCAAGGGATATGAAAGCCGGTTCTTGCGGTTCGGTTATTAATTTGTTTGAATTGCCTTATAACCATAAGCCCGATTGGCTGGGTGGAGTCATGGAACAGGAGTGCAGCGGAATTTTGTCGGGTTTTTTTAGAGAACTCCGTAAACATAAGTGAGGGAGTGCTATGATTTATAAGTTTATAATATGTTTTGTTGCAGGTATAGGTGCAGGCCTTGGTACAGGATTTGCCGGTATGAGTGCCGCTGCGGTAATAAGCCCTATGCTTATTGCTTTTCTTGATGTTCCCGCATATCAGGCGGTGGGTGTTGCTTTGGCAAGCGATGTGCTTGCCAGCTCGGTTTCGGCATATACTTACGGAAAAAATAAAAATCTTGATGTAAAAAATGGGCTTGTGATGATGTTCACTGTGCTTGTGTTCACCTTTGTGGGCAGTATTCTTGCAAGCTATCTTCCCTCCAACACTATGGGCGGATTTTCAATGGCAATGACCTTGCTGTTGGGTATTAAGTTTATCATAAAGCCTGTCATGACTACAAAAGAACAGATGGCTGAAACTTCTCCAAAAAAGAGATTTGTACAGTCTGTGGTCTGCGGTACTTTGATCGGACTTATCTGCGGATTTGTCGGAGCAGGCGGCGGAATGATGATGCTTCTTATTCTTACATCAGTGCTTGGATATGAGCTTAAAACTGCCGTAGGAACAAGTGTGTTTATTATGGCGTTTACCGCTTTGACGGGAGCTGTCTCTCATATGGTTATCGGCGGTATGCCCGATATGTGGATACTTGTTTTCTGCATTGCTTCAACCTTGCTTTGGGCAAGAATTGCCGCTAAATTTGCAAATAAGGCACAGCCGAAAACCCTTAATAGAGCAACAGGCGTGGTGCTTACTGTACTTGGAGCGTCAATAATTATTGTTAATAAGCTCTAATTTGTTTTAATGCTTGACAAAATTTGTGGCATGAGTTATAATGTTTTTGTAATTAAATATGTGTTTTAAAAGCGTTGAGGGAATTATCCGTGGGAAACGGTTCAGAGAAAAGACGGTGGGTGAAAGTCTTTGCGTGAAGCACGGTGGCTAACCTGAGCATCGCTGTGAAAACAGCGGCGTATTCCTGCGTTAAAGGATTCGAGTGACCGTTTATGCTATGCATTGCGGTAATTTGGGTGGTAACACGGAAACATTTGTCTTCGTCCCATGTTTTTGGGACGGAGATTTTTTATTGCAAAAAATTTAAAGGAGTTTTGATTATGGAATGGATGGGTTTGAACCAACTAAGAGAGCTTTATCTGAAATTTTTTGAAAGCAAGGAGCATCTTCGTATCAAGAGTTTTCCTCTTGTGCCTAAAAACGATAACAGCCTTCTGCTTATTAATGCGGGTATGGCACCGCTGAAGCCTTATTTTACAGGACAGGAGGAGCCTCCCAGAAGACGTATGACCGACTGTCAGAAATGTATCCGTACAGGGGACATTGAAAATGTGGGTAAAACCGCCCGACACGGTACTTTCTTTGAAATGCTGGGAAACTGGTCCTTTGGGGACTATTTCAAGGAAGAGGCAATTTCATGGGCTTGGGAATTTTGCATCGACGTTCTGAAGCTTCCCGAAGACCGCCTTTATGTTTCTGTTTATGAAGAGGACGATGAGGCAGAGAAGATATGGCACGAGAAAATAGGTCTGCCTATGGAGAAAATTTTCAGAATGGGCAAAGAAGATAATTTCTGGGAGGCAGGTATCGACGGTCCCTGCGGTCCGTGTTCTGAAATTTATTTCGACAGAGGGGAAGAGTACGGTTGCGGAAAGCCCAGCTGTACCGTAGGCTGCGACTGCGATAGATATATGGAATTCTGGAATCTGGTGTTTACTCAGTTTGAACGTCATGAAGACGGAACATATACTCCGCTTGAGCAGAAAAATATAGACACCGGTATGGGTCTTGAAAGACTTGCCGCTATGATGCAGGGCGTGGATTCTATCTTTGACGTGGATACGATAAAGGCTATCCGTGACCATGTATGTAAAATTGCAGGCTGTAAATACGGCGAAAGTCATAAAAAGGACGTATCGATCAGAGTTATTACCGACCATATCCGTTCGGTTGTGTTTATGGCGTCCGACGGTATTCTGCCGTCCAATGAGGGAAGAGGTTATGTTATGAGACGTCTGCTCAGACGTGCAGTACGTCATGGCAAACTTCTGGGTATAAACGGACTGTTCTTAAAAGATATTGTGAAAACCGTTGTTGATAATTCCAAGGGAGAGTATACCGAACTTGAGGAAAAATATGATTATATTGTCAAGCTTCTTACTACGGAGGAAGAGAATTTCAATAAAACCATCGACAGAGGTATGAAGATACTTGATGATTATATTGAACAGATGCAGAGCGAGGGTAAAAAAGTTCTTGACGGTGAGGCATGCTTTAAACTTTCCGATACTTACGGCTTCCCCATTGACCTGACAAAGGAAATCCTTGAGGAAAAGGGTCTTTCGGCAGATGAGGAAGGCTATACAAAGGCTATGGAGGAGCAGAGAGAAAAAGCTCGTGTTGCAAGAGGCGGCTCTAAGTATATGGGTGCTGACGAAACGGTATTCCATAAGATAAGCAGAGATTTCCATACCGAGTTTTTAGGCTATGATACTTTGGAATGTGATGAAGAGATCGCATTTATCACAACCGAGGACGAGTTGGTTGAAAATGCAGGCTGCGGTGATGAGATTTATTATATCGTGTCTGCAAAAACACCTTTCTATGCCGAAAGCGGCGGACAGGTAGGAGATATCGGAGAAATCACCACTGCAAGCGGTAAATGCCGGGTGCTTGATACCCAAAAGGTTGTTGCCGGCAAGTTTGCTCATAAGGTCAAAGTTGTTGAGGGCGGAATAGCGGTAGGACAGACTGCTCATTTCAAGGTAGACAAAAAGAATCGCCGTGCAATTATGAGAAACCATTCCTGTGCACACCTTTTGCAGGCTGCTTTGAGAAAAGTGTTGGGTGAGCATGTTCATCAGGCAGGACAGCTTGTGGACGCAAACCGTTTGAGATTTGACTTTTCTCATTTTGAAGCAATGACAGCGGAAGAAAGAATACAGGTTCAAAGACAGGTAAACGATTATATATTTGAGGCTCTGGACGTTTCGGTTAAGGAAATGCCTATTGAAGAAGCTAAAGAACTTGGTGCAATGGCTTTGTTCGGCGAAAAATACGGCGAAACCGTAAGAGTTGTAACCATGGGAAAAGAGCGGAATCCTGCGTCAATCGAGTTCTGCGGCGGTACTCATGTAGACAACACTTCAGAGATCGGTTTGTTTGTTATAATCTCCGAAAGCTCGGTGGCTTCGGGAGTAAGACGTATAGAAGCCGTAACAGGTACAGGTGTGCTGGATCTGCTGAAAGAGCATATCGGCATGGCAAGAAAAGCCGCAGATATTCTTAAGCTGGGCAATCCTATGGAACTTGCCGCAAAGTGTGCTTCCGTAATGGCAGAAATCAAAGATCTTGAAAAAGAAAGAGACGCTTTGCTGACTGAAATTTCAAATCTTAAAACAAAATCGCTGTTTGAAAATCCCGCCGAAGTAAACGGCGTTAAGGTTGTTACCGCAATGCTCACCAATATGCGTCCCGACATGCTGAGGAAAATGGGAGATGAGATAAAGGCGAGAGAGCCTGACGTAGTTGCGGTCATTGCAGGCGTAAACGGAGAAAAGGCTAATCTTCTTGCTGTTGCAGGAAAAGGAGCGGTAGCCAAAGGTGCTCACGCAGGTAAAATTGCCGGCAAGGTGGCAGCTCTGACAGGAGGAAAGGGCGGCGGACGTCCCGACTCAGCAATGGCAGGCGTTGGCGACAGATTTAAAATTGACGAGGCTTTGGATAAGGTAACGGAGATCGTCGCTGAATTTGTCGGTTAGAAATCAGAGGTAAGATGTGTAACGTCCCGTCAGATGTCAGTAATTTATATTGTAGGGATGACCTGTGGTCGTCCGCATCAAAGAAAAATTTCTGAATTGTAGGGTCACGGCGTGCCGTGACCGTTAAGCCCCCTACAATATCTAATATCTAACATCTAATCTCTAACGTCTGTAGGGACACGGCGTAACCTGTCCGTTAATGCAGTGCCATGTCAG
>JBJERB010000048.1:0-11449 GCA_051882055.1 Oscillospiraceae bacterium | reverse complement strand
ATGCTGAAATTATGGTTCCAGTTTCGGGAAACAGAGTTGATAAAAAATATGATGTGTATATTCAAAGTTTTTTGCTCCCGATTGATGCTGTTGAAGCAGATATGGAGAACGACACGTATAACGCTCATTCAATGGAGCCGGGAATAACAGTATATGGTTCGTGGGAAAATGATGAAAAAGTGTATCATCGCTGGGGAAATGGTGATGGTTTTGAACCTATTATCATTAAAAGAAATTTCAATGGGGTAGCAGCAGATTCGATTGAAGTTGCAGAAGAATTTAGACTGTTGTTTAATCTATATTTTAATTCACAAAAAAATGAATATGTTGACGTTTCTGATGGTGAAGGACTTACTGTTGTTAAAATGAATGATAATGGATACATTACTATACATAAAAGATATTTAAAGACATATTTAGCTGTAAAAGAAAAAGCATTGATTATTCATATTGACAGCAGATGTGTAGCTCTTGATGCATCAAAAAAAGTTGCAGATGATGGATTAGTGTACAGAAATGATGAGAATTCAATATTTTATACACTGAACGTTGGAAATACATGTACTGGAACCAAAAGAGAAAATTATTCATACGTTTTTGGTAAAAATGTAATTTGGGGCTGTAGTTTATGTGATAGTAATATATGGCCATACAATGAAGAAAAAAACTATGTCGATTTCATTATTGGAATAGATGAAAATGGAAAAGAAATACGTCATACTTGTAATCCAAGCTGCTTGAGTAACTATTACGGTGCTAATCCAACAGCCCCACATTATCTAACACCAGTTTATTTTGATACTGCAGTTTTAAATAAGTATTATTCTAAGCCAGAGATATATAAAATTGAGGATGGGATTATACGATGCGGCGTACTGTGGGCTATATATGTTGATAATAGTAACCCTGATTATGTTTCAGCATATTTAGGAGATTTAGGAAGAGATTTACCAAGTGAATCTGAGCAGCATTACTGGAGAGGGTTTAATAAAGCAGTTGGCGGTAAATTAAGTCCTACAAAAGTAAAAAGAGATTTTATGTGCATTGCAGCTGATTCTGAGTCTCCAGATTTCGTGTTTAAAAGAACATACAGGAGAGTAAACCAAGCTTATGAAGATAGATTAGGTTGGCCATTATTTTTGCCGTTAACAAAGCAAGATGCGTATAACTTTGAAACTTTGCGAATACCAGTTAATAATTCAATTGCAGAGATGGATATGCTTGTTCTATCTTTAGTAAAAATACTAATTGATTCTATGAATGAAAAGAAAATTACCAGTCAGTTGACTGAAAGTTATGAAAAATTGGTGGGAAGTATATCTAAATTAGAAGCCTGGCTAGTTGAAAAAAATATTGAAAATAGTGATGAGCATATAAAGTTCTTAAGGAATTTGCAAGAATTACGTTCAAGTGGAACAGGGCATCGTAAAGGAAAAGGCTATCAAAAAATAACTAAAACACTTGATATGAAAAATGAAAATTATGCAGAAACATTTTCAAATTTGTTGAATTGCGCAACTGACTTTATAAATTTTATGAATGCTAATTTAGAAAAAATGGTATAAATGCGACCACAATATTCGAGGTTGTTTTTGACGACGAAATATGCATAAAAAGAAGAGGTGACTTTTAAATTATGGATTTAGAAAAATATTTTTCAAAAAAAGAAGATGCGTTTTATACTAATGACAAAGGTGAAAAAAAGTTTCGAGGTGTACTTAAATACTACGGAGATACATTAAGAAACGATGAGGCAAGTAAACAGTCAAAACTTCCACCTACTCCAATTAGCACCGTTTTTTCATATGTGAATGAATTCATTGAATTACTAAGGACATCAAATGGATATTGTGAAAAAAATGTAAGATTCAATACGATTGTTCTTGATAATTCTATACACTCAATTATTGACAATGGAATTATCTGTAATCAGCTTAATTGGAAATCGCCAATATACGATAAAGAAAAAAGAGACTATGTGGAATGGGATTATAAGTATGATGTTATAAGCTCTGTTTTTCATACGGAGGAACCAAAGAATCTTATATGGCTGAAGTTTACACAAAAAGGTCATGTGGGTGTTGTAGCAAAAAGCTTCGACATTAACTTTGATAGTAAGAATGATGATGGAAAGCCGATAAGTTCGGATGTATTGGTTAAAGAGGTTGGCGAATCATGGGATAAATCTTTTGTAATGATATTTCCAATGACATCAGATATACTTGGAAATCGTTCAGTTGGAGACTTGGAATTGGGAATTGGAAATTATCTTACTGATGAAAAAAAGGTGCCCATCATAGATTTTTATTCGCATAATAATTAAGAAAGACTCCCCATCACTGAATGTATTCCAGTGGTGAGGAGCCTTCGTGCGTCTATAGAGGTATTATCTTTCAATGTCAATGATTGGCTTGAATTTGAGATTTACAGTCAAGTAATCAGTAAATCGTTATTTGTCTAATTCAGCGTATACTAAGAATTAATCGAATTCTGTCAGGTAAATGCTTTGCACAAATAAAAGATGTTGGCAGTTTAATTAAATAGAATCAAAATTTTTATCTTATATATAATATACAAATTTCTTGTTATATTTTGTCGCATTTTAATGTTTACAATTAATTGGAAACAGTGTATAATTAAGTATATTAAGTTGATAACATTTCATTAAGATAAAATTTGACTATAATATATGAATATTTAAATCATATTGATTAAAAAGGTGACATGATGAGCGAATTTATTTCACATATTAGCGGTGAAAATGATAAAATCAGAAAGCAGTCAGTTGAGGATCATTGTAAACAAACGGCAGAGTATGCGGCAATAAACTTGTGTTCAGCCGGATTAAAAAATACAGGGTATCTTACAGGCTTGATACATGATATGGGTAAATTTACATATCTGTATAACGGTTATATCCATAAAGCGGCAAATGGTGAGAAGGTAGTCAAAGGATCGGTAAACCATACGTTTTGTGCAGTAATATATATGCTGGAAAAGTATCATATGAATTGTTGTGACTATTTTAGCTGTATTGCTTGCGAAATAATCTGTGCTGCTGTGGGAAGCCATCATGGTCTGTTTGATATTAATAATCCTGAGCATAAAAATGGATTTAAGCATAGGCTTGATAAAGACAGGAATGAAATTTGTTATAGTGACGCTTGTGAAAGATTTTTTGCTGAATGTTGTTCTCAAGCTGAAATTGATGGTTTGTTTAAAAGTGCATGTGATGAAATAACTAATTTTTTAAAATGTATTAATAACAATATTTTGCAGCTGTATCCTTTTAAAAGTAATAAAAAGGAAAAACAAAGAATATATGATTTTTCTGTCGGTATGCTTGAAAGGCTTGTACTTTCGGCACTTATTGATGCTGATAGACGTGACACAGCAGAGTTTATGAGCAATAAAGAATTTGAGTTCATGGAAGCCAATCGGGAATTTTGGAAAAAGCAAATAGATTTTTTTGAGAATAAATATACTAACGAAATAATCAAAAATTCCAAGGATAATCAAATTAATAGGGCAAGAAGATATATTTCAGATGTTTCAAAAGAATTTGCATCTTGTTCAGATGACGGAATATATAGAATGACTGTTCCTACCGGCGGAGGAAAAACATTGTCCGCCTTAAGGTTTTCTCTTTATAATAGTTTCAATAACGATAAAAAGAGAATTATATTTGTAATACCATTGTTGTCAGTGCTTGATCAGAACGTAAAGATTATAAATGATTTTACAAATGGCGATAATACTGTATTGGAGCATCATTCAAACGTTATAAAGGAAAATATGCAACAAGATGAACTTGATAGATATGAGCTTTTGTCTGAAACCTGGGATGCACCTATAGTTGTTACAACATTAGTGCAGCTGCTGAATACATTATTTTCAGGAAAGAAAAGCTGTATCCGAAGAATGAAATCTCTTTGTAACAGCGTTATAGTTATTGATGAAGTTCAATCCTTGCCTCGGAAAATTGTTTATATGTTTAATTCTGCTCTTAATTTTCTTGCAAAATTATGTGGCTGTACAATAGTTCTTTCATCTGCTACTCAGCCTTGCTTTGAAATTTTAGATTATCCTGTGAATTTAGCTGAAAACTGTGAAATCATTCCATACGACAAGCAGTTGTTTTCTGTTTTTAAAAGAACAGAGATTATTGATAAAACAGACAAATATGGTATGTCGATAAACGAATTAACAGATTTTGCAATAAAAATTTTTCAGAATTCTAAAAGTCTCCTTATCATATGTAACACAAAAGTCTCTGCTAAAAAAATATATAAGCAATTAAAATATATGGAAAATAATAACATAAGAATTTTTCATTTGTCAACTTCAATGTGTATGGCACATAGACAAAAAACGCTATATGAGATACAAGAGTGTCTTAAACAAAATGGTAACATGCGTGTAATCTGCGTATCCACTCAGCTTGTTGAGGCGGGAGTTGACTTTTCTTTTGAAAGTCTGATAAGGGTTAAAGCAGGTATTGATAATATAGCTCAAGCAGCCGGACGTTGTAATCGAAACGGAGAATTTAATAAGTTATGCAATGTTTATGTGGTTTCATTAAAAGATGAAAACCTTTCAAAACTTGCAGATATCAAAGACGCTCAGAATGCTTTCGATGTATATAATGCAATTTTTAAGAATGACCCGGAAAATTATGATTGCGATATTTTAAGTCGTAAAAGCATCGAACTTTATTATAAGGAGCTTTTAAAGGTTGAATCAAGAAAAGAATTATACGAATATTGCGTTAAAAGTTATGATTCAAGCTTGTTTGAAATGTTGTCAGATAATAGTATGTTCAGTAAGCGAACAGATTCATACGAAAAATATGGTATGACTCAGGCTTTTAAAACTGCCGGAGAGGAATTTAAGGTATTCGATGATATAACCACCGATGTTATTGTTCCTTATAATGAAGAAGCAAAAGGGATTATTTCAGATCTGTTTTCTGAAAAAGCAGAATTTGATATAGTTTATCTTAAAGAAAAACTTCAGAAAGCTAAACCTTATACGGTTTCTGTTTTCGAATATCAGAAAATGCAAGAAGGGATTATTTACAGTGATAGCGGAAATCATTTCTATGCAATGCATGAGGGATATTATAAGCCGGATGTAGGCTTTGATATAGATGAATTAATAATTTGAAAGGAGGATTTTTAATGCATGAAAATTCAGTTGAGTTTGAGGTCGTTGGTGACTATGCACTTTTTTCAGACCCTATAACAAGAGTTGGCGGGGAGAAGTTTTCTTATCAGATTCCTACTTATGAAGCAATAAAAGGAATATTGCATTCTGTTTATTGGAAACCAACTATAATATGGATAGTGGATAAAGTCAGAGTTATGAACCCTATTCAGACAGAAACAAAAGGAATAAGACCTATTAAGTACCAAAACAGTTCTAATGATTTGTCCTATTATACTTATCTTAAGGACTGCCGTTATCAGGTGAAGGCTCATTTTATATGGAATGAAAACAGACCTGAGCTTTCAGAGGACAGAAATGAAAACAAACATCACAATATTGCAAAGAGAATGATAAAAAAAGGCGGCAGAAGGGATATATTTCTTGGTACAAGGGAGTGTCAGGGTTATGTCCTGCCTTGTAATTACGGTGAAGGAACAGGATTTTATGATAATGTTTCTGAGATTAATTTCGGTATAATGTATCATGGAATTACTTATGCAGACGAGGCATATTCCGAGGAAACAAAGAATATGATGACTGTTCGTCTTTGGAATGCAGTAATGAAAAACGGAGAAATTACTTTTCTGCCCCCCCGTGAATGCATACACAAACCGATACATGAAATGGATATAAAGCCTTTTGGAAAAGATAGTAATAATTTTTCCGGAATCGGTGAGTTTGAGGAGGTGGAATAAATGTCATGGATTAATATGCTTTATCAGACGTATGAAAACAATTCGGATAAAGCCGGACGTTTTAATAGTAACAAAGCGATGCTCTCATTGCCTTCTCATATGATTGCAAGTGCTCAGATTGAGATTACTGTTTCGGAAAACGGAGACTTCCAAGGAGCCTGCGTGGTGGATAAAGATGATAAAAGGACCATTATCCCTGTAACTGAAAGTTCTTCAGGAAGAGCCAGCGGAATTGCCCCTCACCCATTATGTGATACACTTTCTTATTTGGCAGGTGATTACTGCAATTATGTCAAAACCGAAAAGGAACGAAAAAAGGCTGAAGAGAAGTTTGCAGCGTATTCGGAAGAATTGAAAAAATGGAGTGAATCGGAATTTACTCATCCTAAAGTGCAAGCTGTTTTGAAATATACCGAACAGAGGCATACTATTTCAGATCTTGTTTTAGCAGGAATTGTTAAACTTGATGAAAACGGGAAATTTACAGATGATAAAATACAAGGAAATGCCTATGAAAAATGTATAGTAAGATATAGAGTTACATGTTCACAATATACAGAAGCTTCAAGTGCTGTATGGCAGGACGCAACTCTTTTCAACAGTTTTATTAAGTATTATCTTTCACATAAGCAAGGTCAAAAAAATATATGCTATGTTACAGGGGAAAACAGTTCGGTATGTACAAATCATCCTAAAGGAATAGTTGCTGCAAATTACGGATCAAAGCTGATTTCAGCTAATGACAGTTCGGGCTTTACTTATAGGGGACGTTTTACTCAGTCGGATCAGGCTTGTACTGTTAGCTATGAAGCAACTCAAAAGGCTCACAATGCTTTAACGTGGCTTGCAGCCAATCAAGGAGTGACTTTCGGAAGCAGTGATAAAAGAACCTATATATGTTGGAATCCCAAGGGTAAAAAGGTTCCAAGACTTGATAATCCGTTTTTTTCATATGATGATGAAATTATTGAAGGAGATACCGAATCTGAATTTAAGAAAAATCTTTATAAGGCTTTTAATGGCTATAATAATGTAATTGATAACTGTGACGATATAGTTATAATCGCCCTTGATGCTGCAACGACAGGAAGGCTTTCAATTACTTATTATAATGAATTGAAAAAATCAGATTTTTTCGATCGCCTTACATATTGGGGAGAAACCTGTAAATGGTATATGCCATTGTTTACTCCTGAAAAGAAACCTTACACAAAAGTACAAACCCCGTTGACAAGAAAAATAGTGGATTATGCTTTCGGATCAGAGCATGGTGGAATCATTCAAGCTGATGATAAGGTGATGAAAGAGCAATCTCAAAGAATTTTTCGGTGTATGTTGGACAAGCATCCTATCCCAAGAGATATTATGCACGCATTGGTAATCAAGGCTTCAAATCCTCTTGCTTATTCATATTGGAATAGACAAAAAGTTTTGTCATACGCTTGTGCACTTGTATCAAATTATTATAATCATAAAGGAGAGAAAGTATCAATGATAATTGATGAAAATAACAATGACAGAAGCTATCTGTTTGGACGGTTACTTGCAGCAGTTGAAAAATTTGAAAGAGATGTTCTTGACGATTCCCGTGAGCCCAATGCAATAAAGTTATGGCCTTCTTATGTCCATTATCCTTTGCGTACTTACAATAAAATAATAGCAGATCTTACCCCGTACAGAAAAAAACACACTTCATCAGAATGTGTGAATTTTGATAAGTTCTGTTCTTATATTTTTTCAAAATTTAAGGACGAAGATAATAAAAATATGAATAAAAGCCTGAGTGAAACTTATCTGATAAGTTATTACTGCCAAAAAGCAGAATTCTATAAACCCAAAGCAGACAATGATAAAAATAACAAGGAGGAATAATTATGAGCAAACTTGAAAACAAAATTGATTTTATGGTATTGGTAACAGTAAACAATGCAAATCCCAATGGAGATCCGCTTGACGGAAATCGTCCCAGAACAACATACGATGGCTTTGGTGAAATTTCCGACGTGTGCATTAAAAGAAAAATAAGAAACAGACTTCAGGATAAAGGCATAGAAATCTTTGTGAAATCGGCAGAACGTGCAGATGATGGATATTCATGCTTGAGCGATAGAGCTAAAGGAGAAATCAAAGACTGTAAAAACAATGATGAATATGCTGTTAAGGCTTGTGAAAAATGGTTCGATGTAAGAGCTTTCGGACAAGTTTTTGCTTTTAAAGACAAGTCAAAATCTTCTGGAGTGTCGGTAGGCGTAAGGGGCCCTGTTACTATTCATCAGGCAGTAAGCGTAAATCCTATTGACATTAATAGCATGCAAATTACCAAAAGCGTGAACTCTGAACCATCAGAAACCGGCAAGAAATCTTCAGATACCATGGGTTCAAAGCACATGGTTGAATTCGGACTTTATAAAATTAAGGGTTCTATTAATGTACAGCTTGCAGAAAAAACGGGTTTTTCAATGGAGGATGCAGAGGTAATTAAAGATTGCCTTAAAACACTGTTTGTAAATGATTGTTCTTCTGCAAGACCTGATGGAAGTATGGAAGTACAAAAGGTTTTCTGGTGGAAACACAACTGTAAAGATGGTCAATATTCTTCTAAAAAGGTTCATGATTCCGTTGAAATTGAGCTTAAAGAAGGTGTGAACTATCCAAATAGCTTGGACGACTATAAAATAACTGTAAAAAATTTAGAGGGACTTGTCGGAGAAGAAATTGATGGAATATAAGGAAGACGATTTCTTGATGCTTTCGGGAATTCAGCATTTTGTATTCTGCCGGCGGCAATGGGCTCTTATACATATAGAACAGCTTTGGGATGAAAATTTAAGAACTGCTGAAGGAGAACAAATGCATGAGATATGTCATGATAAAGAATTTTCTGAAAGCAGGAAAAATATTTTGATATCAAGAGGAATGCCTGTATTTTCAAGAAGTCTCGGGATTAGGGGAGAATGTGATGTTGTTGAATTTATAAAGGACGAAGATGGCATTACATTAAACGGGCGTGATGGAAAATACAGAGCTTATCCGATTGAATACAAACACGGAGAACCCAAGGGTGACTTCAGTGATATTTATCAGCTTGCTGCACAGGCAATGTGCCTGGAAGAAATGTTAATGTGCAAAATCAAAACCGGAGCGATATTTTATGAAAAAATAAAGCGAAGATGTGAATATGAAATCACTGATGACATAAAAGATAATGTTTGTAATTGTTTTGAACAAATGCATGGTTATATGCAAAGAGGATATATACCTAAAGTTAAGCCGTTAAAAAGATGCAATGCATGTTCAATTAAGAATCTTTGTATTCCCAAGCTGTATAAACTTAATGATGCTCATAAATATATGGACAAAATAATAAACGGTCAGGATGAATTGTTATGAAAAAACTGCTTAATACATTATATATTACAAATGAAAAATCTTATTTATCTCTTGACGGTGAAAATGTTGTGGTCGAAGCAGAAGGGAGAGTACTTGGACGAATTCCTTTGCATACTATAGACAGTATAATAGTCTTCAGTTATATCGGTGCAAGTCCTGCACTTATGGGTAAATGTGCTGAAATGAATAAATCTTTGGTGTTTCTTAAACCAAATGGCAGATTTCTTGCAAAAATAACCGGTAAGTCATACGGTAATATACTGTTAAGACGTGAGCAATACAGAATATGTGATGATAAACAGCGTTCTCTTAGCATTTCCAAAAATATAATTTCTGCGAAAATTGTTAATTCAAACGCAGTTGTGAGCAGAGCTTTGAGGGATCATTCTATGAGAATTGATTGCGATAAATTCTCTGCAGTTTCAAAGCAGCTGAAAGCGGGCAGTGTTATGGCTTATAATTGTCATAATGCAGATGAACTCAGAGGAATAGAAGGTGAATGCGCATCGGGATATTTTTCAGTATTCGATGATATGATATTACAACAAAAAGAAGATTTTTCATATAAAGGTCGTTCAAGACGACCTCCAATGGATAATGTTAACGCTTTGTTGTCATTTACCTATAGTTTGCTTACAACTATGTGTGTAAGTGCTTTGGAGACAGTAGGTCTTGATCCTTACGCAGGCTTTTTCCATACTGAAAGACCGGGAAGGTGTTCACTTGCCCTTGATTTGGTAGAAGAGTTTCGAAGTGCATTTGCAGACAGGTTTGTTCTTACTCTTATAAACAGAAAAATGGTTTCATACAAAGATTTTATTGAAAAGGAAAGCGGAGGAGTTATCTTAAAAGAGGACAGTCGAAAAAGTTTTTTGTCAGCATGGCAGACTAAAAAACGCGAAGTAATCAATCATCCGTTTTTAAACGAAAAAGTGGAGTGGGGAATGTTGCCTTATGTTCAAACAATGCTTCTTGCAAGATATATAAGAGGGGACATGAACGAATATCCTCCGTTTATTTGGAAATAGGGTGAAAAGATGCTTATACTTATAACATATGATGTAAATACAGAAGACAAAATCGGAAAAATGCGGTTGAGAAAGGTAGCAAAATTGTGCGTGGACTATGGTCAAAGGGTACAGAATTCGGTGTTTGAATGCTCTTTGGATTCTGTCCAGCTATTTGAATTAAAAACCAAATTGTTAAAAATAATAGATTTAAAAAGAGATAGCTTGAGAATCTATAATTTGGGGAATAACTTTAGCAATAAGGTTGAACATTTTGGTATAAAAGAAACTTATATGCCGTATGATACTCTTATATTTTAGTGCGAATGTAAAGTAAACATAGAAATAACTATATATTCGCATTAAAAAAATCCTAAAATATTTCTTATAATACAAAAAACAGAAATAGAATTATCATATTTATTATTTTATTTGTGTAATTTGTATATAAAATTTGAAATTGACAGTTCTATATAGTTAATTTCGCAGTCGCTCCACATACGTGGGGCGTGGATTGAAATGTCCCACTTGTCACGCATGAGACCGGACTGACGGTCGCTCCACATACGTGGGGCGTGGATTGAAATAAACAAATCTAAAAACGCAATGCTTAACGAGGTAGTCGCTCCACATACGTGGGGCGTGGATTGAAATTGAATTTGCGGAAATAACCGACTGCACCGAAAGCAGTCGCTCCACATACGTGGGGCGTGGATTGAAATAAGACAGCTTAGTGCCATCGGCATTATGAGCGAGGTCGCTCCACATACGTGGGGCGTGGATTGAAATCAATGTTGCCCCACCTCACTCTTCTGACGGTTGTATGTCGCTCCACATACGTGGGGCGTGGATTGAAATCAGCGACCCCATCAGTTATTTTGACGATGATTAGTCGCTCCACATACGTGGGGCGTGGATTGAAATTTTGTTTTTGCAAAAATGTGATTAGTTGGGATAGGGTCGCTCCACATACGTGGGGCGTGGATTGAAATCCGATGAGCCTTATCCCGATGATTTTTTCACGTTCGTCGCTCCACATACGTGGGGCGTGGATTGAAATAGCTCTTGAAAGTGATAATTTTGAAACTACACCAGTCGCTCCACATACGTGGGGCGTGGATTGAAATTGAAGGATATTATTATAGATGG